>CAZPYZ010000014.1:0-19705 GCA_964590215.1 uncultured Dehalococcoidia bacterium
GCCCCAGACCCCAGGTTCACGCAGCGGTAGTTTGCCCCGCCTCCCTCGACTGAGTCCGGCGTTCCGGCCGCACTCCTAACCACTTTGATGAAGATCGCCGGCTCTGAGCGACACGTGTCCCTTGTCAAACCTTATAGGTTCCTGGCTTGCCAAAGGCCCGGTCGAAAAACTCCCCAACCCGCTGATCATACTCCTCGGGTCGGGTCCCCCTGGACCCGACGTGGCTCGCCCCCGGCACCAGCCACAGCTCCTTGGGCGCCCTGGCGGCTCGATAAAGCCGCTCTGCCTTGGCAACCGGCACCGTCTCATCAGCCGTCCCGTGGACGAGCAACAACGGTCGAGGGCTGACGAGGCTGATCCTATCGATGGGACGGACCTGGTCCGGGCGGAAGCCGGTCTCTGCCTGAGCATAGACGCGTGCCAAGGGCAGCAAGAACTGCACCAGGCCCGACTCGCCAAAGGCCGTGTTCGCTATATCCTGCAGCGCGGTAAAGCTGCTGCCGGCCACGACGCCTAGAACGTCGTCACTGAGGGCGGCGGCTTGAACCGCTATCCCCGCACCCATAGAGGCGCCCATTAACCGAATATCCGTCACTGTGCCAATTTTGGTGGGGACTTTCCAACCGTCGAGGTTCCGGCAGGCCAAGCCCACCCTTCCCGGTCGGTGTATTGTCGCGACCCTGCCCTCTGGGTACTCTCGCCGAGGCGAATGGCTTCCCTGCTGCTCTTCCAGTAGTATGACGCAGTGGGTAAAGCGCCAGAGCCTCTGATGCCGCAGCCGTTCACCCGGCTCCAGGGCCAGTACCTCGCCTTCATCCAGGCCTACACAAAGGTGAACGGCGTTCCGCCGGCGGAAGCCGACATACAGCGCTTCTTCAAGGTGACCGCACCCTCAGTGCACGACATGGTCCTGAGGCTGGACGCGGCCGGCCTTATTGCCCGCATACCGGGGGCTCCGCGCTCGATCCGGGTACTGGTACCGGCGGAGAAGCTTCCCCCGCTCGAGTGAGAAAGCTCCAGTACTTGGGAGATGCAGTGATCGGCGAGCCGGAAAGGCCTCATGGCGCGCCGGGTCGTGAGGGCGTGCCTGTCGGTCTTCTGGCTTACCTTGACGAGGAACCCGTGGCCTGGTGCTCCATCGTACCCCGCGAGACATACCAGCGGCTTGGCGGCCCGGAGGCGGACCGAGAAGGCAGCTGGTCCATCGCCTGCTTCTTCGTCAGCCGCGGTCTGCGGCGCCGGGGCGTGATGATACAGGTCATCCAGGCTGCCGTGGACCACGCCCGGGCGCGGGGCGCGACGGTAGTGGAGGCATACCCGGTGGACCCAGACTCCCCGAGCTACCGCTTCATGGGGTTTGTCTCAGCCTTCGCGGCCGCAGGCTTGGGGGAGGTCGGGTGGGCGGGTAGCCGACGGCACGTGATGCGTTTGAGCGTCCGCTAGTCAGGCCGAGCCGCCTTCCGCACTGCAGCCAGGATGGCTGCGCTCCCCCTCAAGGTGACGCCTCGGAGCCTGTCAAGCACCCAGAGGCGCTGCGTCCGGTAACACGGGGCTGCTGAAGGTGCTCCCTAAAGGGTGGCCGGACCTCGGCCCGCTCCTCTACGGTTAGGCCGTACGTAAGCCACCGGCGCTCGACAGCGCCGTCTCAGGACATGAAAAGAGAAGCGGCGCGGCCCTCATCCTGGCCCTTTGCCTGAGGGAGAGGGCATGTTCGCCGCAATCCCCGGCGCACCGCGAGGAGGTTCCCCGTGCGGATCAAGATGATTCTGCCGGCGCTGACCGAGGCGACCAGCCCCTTCTTCCGGCCCATCAAGTACTCTCTGTTCCCCCCTTTGGGCCTCGCCACGCTGGCCGGGTACCTGGGCCCGGAGGATGAGGTCGAGATCCAGGACGAGCACGTCGAGCGACTGGACCTAAATGACCATCCTGAGTTGGTGGTGATCCAGGTGTACATCACCTCGGCCTATCGGGCGTACCAGTTGGCAGATCACTACCGCAAGCGGGGCGCGTATGTCTGTCTGGGCGGCCTGCACGTGACCTCCGTACCTGGTGAGGCGTCGGAACACGCCGACACGGTGTTCTGCGGTCCGGGAGAGGATACCTGGCCTGCGTTCCTCGCGGACTACCGCGCCGGGCGGCCCGCCCCCGTATACCGGTCGACGGTGCGCACGCTGGCGGGGCTGCCGCCGGTGCGCCGGGACTTGATCAAGCGGCGCCTCTACCTGGTGCCAAACTCCATCGTCGTCTCCAGGGGCTGCCCTCATAAGTGCGATTTCTGCTACAAGGAGGCCTTCTTCCAGGGGGGCCGCGGTTTCTACACCCAGGCGGTCGATGATGCGCTGGCCGAGATCGACCGGCTGCCGGGACGGCACCTGTACTTCCTGGATGACCACCTGTTTGGCAATGTCCCCTTCGCGTCGGCGCTCTTCGACGGCATGCGCGGCATGGGCCGGTTGTGGCAGGCCGCCAGCACGGTGCAGTCGGTGTTGCGCCCTGGACTGCTGGAGAAAGCAGTGGCGTGCGGTCTGCGCAGCCTGTTTGTGGGCTTCGAGACGCTGAACCCTGACAGTCTGCGAGCCCAGCAGAAGTACCAGAACCTCAATCGGGACTACGCGGCCGCCATCGCACGGCTGCACGGCCTCGGCGTCATGGTGAACGGAAGCTTCGTGTTCGGGATGGACGAGGATGACGAGACCGTATTCGACCGGACCGTGGAATGGGCCATCGGCAACGGCATCGAGACGGCCACCTTCCACATCCTCACCCCCTATCCGGGCACAGCCCTCTGGTCCCGTATCGCCGGCCAGGGTCGCCTCCTTCACCGGAATTGGGATCTGTATGACACCCGCCATACGGTCTTCCAGCCCGCTCGCCTCTCCCCCCAGGCCCTGGAGGCGGGTTACTGGCGGGCGTATAAAGAGTTCTACCGATGGGGCGCCATCTGGCGGGGCGCCTCCGCGAAGGCCACTTTGAGAGGCAGACTGCGTCACGTCGCCTATGCGGCGGGCTGGAAGAAGTTCGAGCCCCTGTGGGACTGGGTCATCCGGGCGAAGAAAGCCGGCCGCATGTTGCCGGCGTTAGAGGCGGTCCTTGGGGCGGATTCATTCCGGTAGGGGCGTATTGCATACGCCCGGTGGGGTGCGGGCACCGCGGCGCCCGTCCCCAGAGCGTATGCAATACGCCCCTACGACACTAACGTGAGGCGATAGACGATGGTATTTATCGCCCTCGCGACGAATCTCCAGCTCAGAAGCCTATGTTGTTCGGCGCATCCGGGTAAGATCGCCCCACCTGCCAGTCCAGCAGCGCCTATCTGAGCAGGCCTACCAGGAAGTCTCGAGTCTCGTTCTGGATGGGGATGTTCTCCTCCGCGCTCATCCAGACCGCTTCTTTGATGGGCGGATTATCAGCGTCGAAGAACGGCACATCGGCCCGCAGGCTGTTGTACTGGTAGGCCGTGCTCCACGCCTCCTGGCCCGCCCTGGTCAGCGACCAGTTCGCCAGCACCCGGGCTGCGTTGGGGTGGGGCGCTCGGTTGAACAGCCAGACGCCGTGGGCACTGTTGTAGGCCAGTTCCAGCACCTGCACCGGCTTCAGGCTCTTTCCCAGCCCCTGGTCCAGGAACTCCTCCAGCACGGTCTTGTTCATCCCAATGGCGATGGGGTGGGTCCCCCGGGCCATCTCCCGCGCCACCTCGGCCCGTTCCCGACGGAAGACCAGCTGCTGGCCCACCACCAGTTGCTTTAAGAACTCGTCGCCCATCTTGATCCGCAGTGCGGTCATAGGAACGAAACCTCCACCCGCCCGCACGTCGGTGGACAGGATCTTCCCCTTCCACTTGGGATCCAGCAGATCCTTAACGCTCTTGATTTCGCCGTCCTTCACCAGGTCGCTGTTAACCCAGACGCCTGCCTCTGACTGGACCACGTTGGAATAGACCCACTGCTTCTCCTTGTCGGCGAAGCCGAACTCGAAGCCAAAGCGCCAGTGCTTGTCCTCAGTCACGTCCCCACGTATCAGAGCGGGCCGGAGCGGGTCGAAGGCGCCGGTGGGTTTGAGAATGGAAAGGAGGCTCTGGATGGTGAAGATGCCCACGTCCAGGCTGTAGATCCCGGCGTTTCGCTCCTGGGTAACCTTGGGCATCAGCAGGCTGGCGGAACCGGAGGCCTGGTGCTCCACGGTGATCCCGGGGAAGGCCGCCTCGAATTTCTCCAGCGCCTGACGGAACCCCGCTCCTGGGTTGGTGACGACTGCGACGGTCCCCTCCGACTTTGCCGCGGCGACGAGCTTGTCCCACTCATCCTCCCAGGGCTCGCGGCTTCTGGTCCCTCCCGTCCCCTGTGGGCCGCCTACCGGCGCTGCACCGGGCCCGCAGGCGGCCGCCAGGCCCGCCAGAGCGGGGACGCTCAGCGCTGCCGCGCCCGCCGCCCGGACAAACTCGCGCCGCGTGAGCGCGCCAGAGGACCTATCGTGCGATTCCTTGGTCATATCTCCACCTCAAGTGATTTGCCGCCAGAGGGAAAACCGCTCGTGAGCTCCGACTTTCCCCGATCGAGTGTACGTCATCCTGAAGCGGTTGTGGTTCGTTGTCATTGCAAGCCGGGGTACCGGACCAGGCCAGCACCACCGAGGATCCTTCCGGCGTGCCAATCTGGGGCGGAGGAGGCACGGCATTGCACCGGATGGTCTCCCCCATCCCAGACGCCGTCCTGAGCCTGTCGAAGGATTGCTACGCCCGTCGATCGTCCTTGGATTGGGAGCCACGAGGGCGGGCTCGCAATGACAAGAAACACGAGTTCCCAGCATGTTGTGCCTGTCGAACGACGCCCCGGTGCTATAGTGAAGGGGAGGAGGGCCTGCCTATGACCGTACTCTTCTCGCCTCTGAACTTGGAGGACTACGGAGTGAGCCCCCACCGGGGCTTCCTCCCCCACACCGACCCACTGCGCCGGCTTCCGCCGGCGTTTTCGATCTGGGAGGAGATCGCTGCGGACCTCCCCAAGCTCCTGGCCGCGGGCGCAGCGCGCCGCGTCCTCGACACGATGCCGAAGCTGGACACCGGGCGGGCATTGCTTGAGCCTTATCCTGAGGCTTCCGAAGGGGACGGCCGGCCGGAGGAAACTCGTTCCCCGTTCCTCACCTCTCGTTCTTTACTAGAACGGGCGATGCTCCTCCTGTCCTACTTCGGCCACGCCTACGTCTGGGGCGCAATGCCGCCGGCCAGCCGGATCCCCGTCGGGATCGCGGCGCCCTGGCATGCCGTCGCGCACGAGCTGGGCCGGCCGCCCGTCCTCTCCTACGCCTCCTATGCCCTCCACAACTGGCGCCGGCTCGATCCCGACGGCCCCGTCGCCCTGGGCAACGTCAGCCTGCTGCAGAACTTCCTCGGAGGCCTCGACGAGGAGTGGTTCATCACCGTCCACGTGGACATCGAGGCGAAGGCGGGCCCGGCGCTGGCTGCCGCAGCGGGGGCTCAGCAGGCCGCGGCGGCGGGCGATTCAGAGCTGCTGCGAGGAGAGCTGGAACGGGTCGCCGGGGCTTTGGCGCTCATGTACGGCAGCTTGGAGCGGATGCCCGAAGGCTGCGACCCCTACATCTACTACCACCGCGTCCGTCCTTACATCCACGGCTGGAAGAACCATCCGGTGCTCACCGACGGGGTGATCTACGAGGGCGTTGGGGAGTATCGAGGCCGCCCTCAGCAGTTCCGAGGGGAAACGGGGGCCCAAAGCTCCATCGTTCCGGCCCTCGACGCGGCTCTCGGCATCGACCATCGCGAGGATCCCCTGCGTCCATACCTGATGGAGATGCGGGACTACATGCCCCCGGCCCACCGCAGATTAATCGAGCGCCTGGAGGCCGGGCCATCTGTGCGCGCCGCAGTGGTCAGGGCGCGGCACGACGCACCTCTTCGTGACGCCTACAACAGCTGCGTGCGCCTCCTGGCCCAGTTCCGGACCCTTCACCTGGAGTACGCCACCCGGTACATCCAACGGCAGGCGCGGGGGGACGAAAGAAACCCCGGCGCCGTTGGCACCGGGGGCACGCCTTTCTTGCCGTATCTGAAAAAGCACCGGGACGAGACCGAGGCGCATCTGGTCTCATGGGGCGAGTAATGACCTCGGCCCCTACCTTGCTGCCAGCGCAGTACAGCGATCCCCTTGGCGCCGCAGCTCGCCCGTGTTGGTCCAGGAACAGCCGCACCTCAGGCACAGCCAGAAGCCGTGGGGATCCTCCGCCATGCTCTTCAGAAACGCCCGGAACAGGCTCACCACCCCGCAGTGCTCGCAGCGCAGCGGCGGAAGGAACATCATGGGCGGGTCATCTCTGCCCCATTCCGCACAGACGCCGACTCCGGCGCTTCCCCCCGGGAAGGGGCATGCCTCGCCTTTATTTCATTGGAGAGAAGGCTGTGGGCTCCATCATCGTCGCCGTCACCCGCTCCACCAGGACGCCATCCTTCTCGCTTTCTGCGAACACTCGCTGCCGCTCGGGGTCGGCCCTGAAGGTCCGGAACTTGTCCGACCGCTCCTCGTAGCTCTCCCAGGCGAGCATGTAGATTAGTTGATTGCTCAAGCCGATGAGAGGCGTCCAGTAGCCCACCTGCCGGAAGCCGAACTTCTGGAAAGCGCCACTGGTAAAGCCCCCGAAGCGCTTTACCAGGGCTGGCAGCTTGCCGGGGCTGGCGTCATACTCCCGCAGCTCGAAGAGGTAGGGCTTGCGCCCGGCGGCGTCAGGACCATAGGGAACGCCGTTGTCCAGTTGTGAGAAGCCCGTGGGCTCAATCAGCTGGTTTTGGACCCGATGCACCAGCGGTCCGTTCTTCTCCGTCTCGGCCCATACCCTGGCCCGTTCGGGGTCCGCCTGCCAGGCTGGGAACTTCTTCTGGCGCTCCTCCAGGCTCTCCCAGGCAAACATATAGATAACCTGGTGGTTGTGGCCGCCCATGTCCGGTGTCCAGAACCCCACCAGCCGGATCCCGTACTCCGGCCATTTCTTGGTGGTGAAGCTGCCGAAGCGGTCCAGTAGGGCTGGCACCTTGCCCGGCATCACCTCGTACTTACGCAGCTCGTACAGCATAGGAGCACCTCCCGTTCGAGAGTTGGCGCCTCATGGTACCGCAAAAGCACTTACCCCTACAGGGGAAGCTCCGTCCCTACACCTTGCTCTTTGGCCTTCCGGTAGACGACATTCGCGACGGCGAGGTCCCAGAGCCCGAGGCCCAGAGACTCGAAGAGGGTGATCTGATCGTCCGAGGTCCTACCAGGGGCTCTGCCGCACACGACCTGGCCCAGTTCCATGACCTGTTCCCAGCCAATAAGCCCCCTTTCGACCGCCCACAGCAGGTCCGCCGACTCCATGCGTGCCTGCTCCAGGGAGTCCGCGGTGATGATGGCCGCGCGGACCACGGCCTGAGGATCCAGCTCCTGGCGCAGCAGTCCATTGGCCCCGGCCGCGTTGACATGGGTGCCGGGTTCCAGCCACTCACCTTTGAGGACCGGCTGGCTGGCATTGGTGATGACCACCACCGTGTCGCAGCCCCGGGCCGCATCCTCCGGCTCGGGCACCGGCCGGACGGGAACGCCGAGGCGCCGGGACATCTCCTCGGCGAACCTCTCCCGACCGTCGGAGGTCCGGCTGTAGGCCCTGACCTCTTTGATGGATCGGACGGCGCAGACCGCCTCGAGCTGGGTTCGGGCCTGACGGCCGGTCCCATAGATCCCTAGGGTGGCGGCGTCCGCCCGCGCCTGGTACTTGGTCGCCACCCCCGTCGCGGCTCCGGTCCGCATGGCGCCGAGCCAGTTGCCTTCGACGATGGCCAGGAACTCTCCGGTCTCGGTGCTGAACAGGAAGTCTCGCATGGGCGCGCCATTGCCGTAGGCCTTCCAGCCGGTCACGCCGAGGGGTGGAGCCGAGGCGGGCATGACGTTGAAGTGGCCTCTCCCTGTGCGCAGGCGTTGACGCGGCCTGGCTATGGCGGAGCCAAGGCCCTGCAGCCAGCAGGCCTCCTCGACGGCCTCCACCGCCTCCCGCATGGTGAGCAGGGGCTTGACTTCGTCCTCCCGCAGGAATAGCGTCGCCATTGCTATGACTACCTCCCAACACAACTACATCGCAGCCGAAACCGCCTGGGTGGACCTGCCTCTCACCCGGGCTTTCCTCACGATCCCGAAGCGGGCCGGGCCATCCTTCCGGGGGGTGATCCTGGGCCATGAGCGCTATGGCCTCGCCCAGCATACCCTGGACCTGGCAGCGAAGTTCGCGTCCTACGGGTACGTTTGCATTGCCCCGGACATGACCGCCCACTGGGACGGGGACAAGGACGCGTTGGCCCAGGGAAAGGCCAGCCTCACCATCACCCACGATCAGATTCGAGAGTACTACTCAGCCTGCCTTGACTACCTGTTGGGGATGGGTGACGTGGACTCGACGCGTATCGCGGCCATGGGCGTCTGCATGAGCGGGCATTACCCTCTGCTCTTGAACAGCGTGCGGAAGGAGGTGGCCGCCAACATCGTCTTCTACGGCGCTCAGCGGGACCGGACTCCCGAGGACGTCATCGCGTCCTTGAGCGCTCCGGTGTTGGGGGTGTTTGGGGAGAAGGACTCGGGGATATCGGTGCAGGACGTGCTACAGCTTCGGGACCGGATGGAGCGGAACGGGAAAAACTGCGAGTTCCGGCTGTTTGCAGACGCGCCCCATGGCTGGCTCAACGACACGATGCCGGGACGGTACCGCCAGCCCGAGGCCGAGGCGGCGTGGGCTCACATGCTGGGCTTCCTGGACCGGGTCTACGGCGGGGCCTTCCCCAGGGACCGGGTCAGGTGCAGCTACGAGGCCGACATCGCCGCGGACTACGACTTTACGAAGAACGTAAGGTTGGCGTAGCCCCCAACCCGCGCCAGCCTCCCCGCGGTTAGCCATTAGGTGTTAGCGTCATGCGGTAGTGTATGCCTCGGGGAAGAACGGGTGGCAGAAGTGGACTTGGCACGAGAGGGCATGCAGGACCACCAACAAGCCCTCCGATGGCTCCTCTGGTGGTGTCAGATACAATGGGTGCCCAACATCTGGGTGGACCCACCTTTCCCAAGTGGGCGGGGGAGGAGGTGAGCGCGCTGGACACGGGATTGGACATCGTTGAAGTAAAGAGGGCACTGAACGAGGCGCTCCGTGAAAACTTACGCTGCGCCCTGGATGATGGCCGGGTCCGTGTAGACACCCCCTACGTGCTGCAGGACGGGCACCTGCTTCAAGTCTTCCTCAAACGGAGCCCTGCGGGTGACATCACCGCCAGCGATGGTGGTTGGGCCACATCACAATTCGAGTTGCACACTACGCATCTGCCGGAACGGCGCTACGACACGCTTCGAAACATTGCCACGCGGCTGGGACTGGAATGGGAAGGCGACTTCCGCTTGACTGCGGGCGACCTCACTGATGCGGCGCGGCGGATCGCGCTGCTCGCAAGGGCCGTGGATCTGACTCTGACGCTCGCCCGGGGTACCCGACCGCCGGGGACTAAGACCGCGCTTGATGCAGCGGAGGCCCGACCCGGCCGCTGGCAGGTAGAGGAAGAGTTGGAGTCGAAATTGACGGGCACAGGACTAGCAGTGACGGCCAGGGCGCGGATTCCAATTCACGGACCGCAGCGGTCGGTGACGGTGGATTACCTGGTCTCGCGAAACGGCAGCGAGGCTGTTCTTGACATCTTGACCAGCCGGGCCAAGCTCGACCGGACTGCGGTCGACTTCAACGTGCTGAATAGCAGTGGTTACCCAGGCAGTCTCTTCGCTGTCTATAACGAGGCCTCGGCCGCCGGGCGCCAGCCCATGCTCGAGCGGTTTAAGGTGACCGCGCCCGAACGGACAATCCTGGTACCTGCCCGGGATGCTGCGGCTGCCATCAAGGGCCGGCTATTCCCGGGCCAAGGCTACACGGTGGCGTAGCGCCGCCGGCTTCCCGGCTGTTAGCCTTTAGCCATTAGCGCTCACCACTCACATGGGCGGGGACGGCAAAGAGCTAACAGCTACCTGCTACCCGCTACTTCTCCAGCCAGACCAGGGATTCGTCCTCGCCGCGGTCGAAGTGGCGCCGCCAGTTTTTCACGTAGGGGTGCCAGAAGCTCCAGTTGGCCGGGTGGACGATGCCGGGGTCCCACGCCATGTCGTTGATGCGCTTCACGGCCGTCCGCATGGCTTCCCGCCGCTTCTCGGGATCGGGCTCCCGGCGGGTGCTAAACAAGGCCTTGTCCAGCTCGGGGTCGTTCAGACGGGTCCAATTCAAGGACGACCCGCTATAGAACTCCCCAAAGAGGAAAGAGTCTGCGTCCGCCTCCAATAGCCCGCCGCCGCTATTGCGGTAGAAGTCATAGTCCCCTGTGTACAGCCTCGGCCGGTGTTGTTCCCGGGGCAGCGTGGTAAACCTCATGTCGATGCCAACCTTCTTCAGTTGGGCCTGGATCAACTGGTGTTGGGTCAGGTCGGTCTCGCTATTGGTGATGATGATCTCAAAGGAGAGCCCCGAGCTGTGTCCGGCCTGCGCCAGGAGCCGTTTGGCTTCCTCCGGGTCATGGCGGGTCATCTGTTTGACCTCGGCCTCGCTGAACAGTCCAGGCCAGCTCCCTGCTAGGTAAGGCGCCCCTTCTCCTCCGAACAGCACCTTGTTGTGCTCTTCACGGTCGATGGCGAGGGAGATAGCCCGCCGCACTCGCACGTCGGCCAAAGGCCCGCCCCGTCGTTGGGAGATGAGAAGGGCGTTGCCGATGGGGATCATGTACTTCTCCATGCCCGCCTGGGGGTTGCCTCTTATCATGTCCTGGGCAAAGTTGTACCGCTGCACGTAGTGGATATCCAGCTGCTTCGCCTGGAAGGCAGCCATGGAGGTGGAGTCGTCGGCTATGACCAGACGGCGGATGGCATCGAGGTACGGTTTTCCGGCGTCCCAATAGTTGGGGTTCTTCTTAGCGACCCACACCGACCCCTTCTGCGACGCCGCGGTATCCAGAGTAAAGGGGCCACTGCCGACCAGGGTGTCTTTCAGGTGGCCTTCCTGGGCGTAGACCTCTCGCGCCGCGATAGGGAACCACGCCGACGCGGCGTAGTAGATAAAGGGGACGTAGGGCTCCTTGAAGTGGACCACCGCGGTGCGCGCATCCGGCGTCTCCACTCGGTCCAGCCCCTCAAAGATAACCTCCACCTGGCTTGCCGGCAGCTTCTTCCCGTCCAACTCGGTGGCCGAGTAGTACTCGATGCTCCACTTCACGTCGGCGGAGGTAAGCTCGCGCCCGTTCACGGGCGGGACGCTCTGCCAGCGGGCCCGTTTGTCGAGATGGAAGGTGAAGGTCTTGGCGTCGGGAGAGACCTCCCAGCGCTCGGCCAGCCTGGGCAGCAGAACCTGGCTGGAGTAGTCCATGCCCTCGCCCTTCTTGAAGCGGAGCAGGGTGTCGTAGACCAACCCGTGGACCTCCACGTTCACGCCCGTCTTCCCCTGGGTGCGGACGTCCCAGTCGTTTGGGTCGGAGTCAAATCGGAGGCTCGTATTCAGGACGCCGCCGTACTTCGGCTGGGCCGGCCCTGTGTCAGAGGACGGCGCCTGCGCGGCAGGGCCACAGGCGAGGACAGGTATCAGGCTGAAAAGGAACAACCCTGGGGCGATACGCAACATGAGTGGCCTCCTTTGATAGTCACGATAGAAGGGAAGAACGGGCTGTGTCAATTCCTATGAAATGCCCACCCCGGGTCGGTGGGCCCGCTTGCGGCCGCCGCCTCACGATACCAGATCGCAGCCTCTTTGCTGTGTTGGCAGGCGGCTGCTGGGGCAACGGCCCGATTTCGTGATGACGATGGTTGCGTTAACCAGGGCTTCCTAGCGGGAGTGTGGGCCCCTATCATGATGCGTGCCCGTCGATGAGATGCCGGACCTTATTGCGAGCGTGTAGGTAACTGTGACAGAAACAAGTGACGGTAAGGTGGAGGCCCGCACGAGAACCACAATGCCGGCGCACCTGTACGACCTGCTAGTTAGGCGAGCGAGCGAACACGCGCAGGCCATCGCTCTGGGTGGCCAGCAGGGACTGGGCTGGCGGACCCTCACCAGCGTCCAGCTCCTTGAGCTGACGGACCGTCTGGCCCAAGAACTGGCCGCGCTCGGGATCGAGGAGGGCGATCGGGTGGTTCTCTGGGTCCCCAACCAGTGGCGGACCCCCATCTACCTCTTCGCCCTCTGGAAGCTGGGGGCGATTGCAGTCCCCTTTGACCGGGAGATGAACCCCGAGGGCGCGGCCCGCATCCTGGCGTCCGTAGAGCCGCGCCGGGTCATCGTTGGCTACGGGGAACGGCCCGCTTGGGCACGCGGTGACGAGGTGATGGAATGGTGGGAGCCGGGCAGCCGGCAGGTGGGGGCAGGGGGTGCGCAGTCCGCGTCATGGCAACCGCCTGAGGTGGAGCTGGCGGCCATCTTCTTCACTTCCGGTACGACCGGCGTGCCCAAGGGCTGCATGATCACCCACGCCAACCTCTGCTTCCAGGCCGAGGCGCTTCAGTACACGGTCCCCCTCGGTCCCGACTGCAGGCTGGCCAGCGTGCTCCCCCTCTCTCACCTCTTCGAACTGGCCGTGGGCCTCTTGTATCCGATCTCCCAGGGCGCGGCAATCCACTATGCGCCCAGCCGTCGGGGGCCTGACATCCTACGGGTGCTGCAGGAGCAGCGCATCACCCACATCATCGCCGTTCCCCAATTGCTCACGCTCATGGGCGCCGCTCTAGATGAGCGGATACGAAGCCAGCTCCCCCGACCCCTTTACACGTCGCTCCACGCCATCGCTCCCCGGGTTCCCAAGGGACTGCGGCGCGCCATGTTCTTCCCCGTGCACAGGGCTTTGGGTGGGCACCTCCGGATGATGGCCTCAGGCGGGGCCGCCCTACCTGCAGAAACACAGCTGCTATGGGAGCGGCTGGGCGTGCGCGTCGTAGAGGGGTATGGGACCAGCGAATGCTCCCCTGTGGTTGCATGCGGCGCCGGAGACGGGAGCACCCCCGTGGGCAGCGTGGGCCAGCCGCTCAGAGGAGTAGAGGTGCTCCTCAGTGAGGAGGCGGAACTGCTGGTGAAGGGCCCCAACGTCATGAGAGGCTACTGGAAGGACCCGGAGCGCACTGAGGAGGTGCTCCGGGACGGGTGGTATGCCACGGGCGACATGGCCAGCGTCGATGAGGCAGGGAACATGCGGATCCTGGGCAGGGTGAAAGACCTCATCGTGTTGCCCTCGGGGATGAAGGTGTGGCCTCAGGACGTGGAGGACGTGTTGCGGGAGCACCCAGCGATTGGCGACGCGGCGGTCCTGGCGGTGCCCGGGGTATCGGGTGGCGCGACCCTGCACGCCTACTTGATCCCGAAGCGGGGCGCGTTCGCTGAAGCGCCCGAAGGGACTTCTGGGGGGGCCGGCGCGCCGACTTCGACAGGCTCAGACCGCCCGGCGCGGCTGCTGGAACGCGTCGTGGCCGACTGCAACGGCCGCTTGGCGGTTCACCAGCGGGTGGCGACAGCCTCGTGGTGGCCCGAGGCCGACTTTCCACGGACCTCGACACTGAAGGTAAAGCGTAACCTGCTGCCTCCGCCTGAAGCAGCCCTCGCCGTTAGGGTGGAGGCCGCGCTGGCGGCTGATGACCCCGTCGGCCAGGCCATCGCAGGGGCCGCCCGGGTGACGGGGGTGCAGCCTCTGCAGACACTGGGTGAACTGGGGTTGGACAGCCTGGGACTGGTGGAGCTGGCCATCGCCCTGGAGGAGAAGACGGGCAAGCGCGTGGAGGAAGATGCCCTTCGGCTCGATATGACGCTGGAGCGGGTCAAAACGATGCTCGCGGCGGCTGCCCCCGTAGAAGAAAGCACCGCTGGAGGGACGCGCGAGACCTGGCGGGCGGAGCAGCCATTGTGGCCCTACACCTGGGGGCGCTGTTTCCGTGCCCTTGCCCTGCCCGTGGACCTCCTATACCGGCTGATCGTGACCCACACGGTGGTGCTGGGGCGGGAGCACCTGGAACACTTGCCGGCCCGGCTGATCCTTGCGGGCACCCATCATGGCTTTCCCGACATGCCCCTGGTGCGCCATGCCCTGGGAGCGAGTCCTGCCCGGCATCTGGCCTCGCGGCTCGCGCCCGCGGCGGCTGCAGGCGGCTGGAGCGACGCGAGGCTCTGGGCGTGGTACGGGGTTCTGGCTTTTGGCCTCTACCCATTGCGGCAGTACCGCGAGCGGGATGCGAGCCTACGCCGCCTCTTCCAAGTCGCCGACGCGGGCAATGCCGTCCTCATCTTCCCTCAAGGGGTTCACGCCGATCCGGAACAGGAGCGGGCACAGGATCCGGAGGTGCGGTTCCGCACCGGCGTGGCGCATCTCGCGACGGCTCTGAACGCGCAGGTCCTTCCCTTCGGCGTGGCCGGTACGGAGGCGTTGATGCCCCCTCGCGTGGACCGTTACCGCGGCGCTCTCTTTGGCGGTATCCCGCTCTCCTTCACCCGAGGCCCGCTGGCCATCGCGTTCGGGCCGCCCCTCGCGGTGTTGCCTGATGAGACCGCCGAAGAGTTCACCGAGCGGCTGCAGGAGGTGTGCTATGCACTCACCCGGCAGGCCGAGGAAGAGCTGGGGTGAGCCTCGTAGCACTCTCCTGCGGGGGCAGTTCAGGAGGCCCCACATTGGCCGCAATGTCGCATCGCAATAGGAAGAGGAGCGAGGGCAGCCGGGTGCTCGTCCAGTTGGGTGGGACGGCCCGGCAAGTGGGGATCCCTACGTCACATTCAGTCATGCTCCTCCACCTCAATCACCGGCCAGACGCCCACGGCCTCGTTGCGGCGGGAGGCTGGGAAGAGGGTGATGGCGTAGCGATCAGGGCTCAGCAGCCCAAGGCGAGTGTACATCCCATCGTACTGGTTTTCCGTGCGCGTCCACCGGTCCACCAGAAACGAGCGGTCCTCCATCTGCATGAGGTACTCCAGGAACAACTCGACGGTACCCAGCTTCACCCTCAAGCCCGTTTCTGATGGCTCTCCCGCCAGGACTCTTTGCAACGGGCGCAGGCGTTCCTCGTGGGCAGAAAGGGAAAGCCCCTCCGAATCGGGCAGCAGGGCAGCCCGCATGAAGTAGCGCGCACCGGTGGCCGGCCGGCCAGCGCCGTGGGCCGCCCACTCATCGCTGAGGGCGAACTGGGTATCAGAGGTCAGACCAGCCGCGGCCGCGGCCGCGGCAATCTCCTGAAGCCATCGCCCAGGGGTGGTCGCGAACTCCCGCCATCCGAACTCTTGCAGCCGCTCTATCCGCTCTTGCCGCTTGGCCGGGTCGAAAGGTTTCTCCTCCTCCTCAGGCGTGAGGGCCTCGATGAGTAGATCGCGCGTACGGGCGGCGCGGGCCAGCTGCTGGACTGCAGCCTCGACATCGCCGGAAGGACGGAACTGATCGGAGGAGACGTGGCCCATGATCTGGTAGAAGGCGCCTGCGCGGGTGGTGACCATGGCCCGTATCCACCTGGGATCCAGGTGGGGCCTGCGGGCGGACCAGCGCCCGATGAAGGTCTCCATGAGCCCCGCGAGCTCCTCGTCGGCGATGATGTCGTTCAACTCCAGCGCCCCCGTCTCCTGCTGCAGGGCCATGAGCCGGTCCCCCGCGTAACGGGCGCGCTGGAAGTGCTCCTGGGTCAGGATCGGCATGAACTTTCCCTGAGCGGGGGCCGACATCGCGAGGGCAAGGTAGACCAGCGCGGCCGCCAGGCGTCCGGTACGGCCGCGGCGCCGCCGGTCTGGTGGAAAGAACAGGTCGTGGAGGTCCCCCTGATGGGTGCGCAGGATGGCGCTGGCGGTGGCAACCGCGGTCTCCGGCGCCATGATAATCAGCCGCTCCAGCACCGCCCGATCGGCCGGAGAGAGACGCGGCAAGTCCCGCAGGGACTCCAGGTCCGCGCTGGGCAGGATATCAGGGTCGCTCATGTCTCCCATGGTAGCAGGGCAGACCGCCATCGGGGGCAGGGGTGGGCGTAGGCACCTACAGAAGGTCTGGGCGTCCTGGACGCAGCACATTGACGTAGACCCAGAACAACGCTGCCCCGGTGAAGCCGCTCCGGGCGGCGCCCACCACCGCGGGAATGACCTCTTCAGGGATGAGGGTCTTGAGCGCTGGCTCGCCCAGACTGACTTCCGAGAACACCGGCTGAAAGAAGTCGAGGAAGCCCCCGACTTGCCAGGAGGAGGCCACCAGCAGCGCGCAGCCGTAGAGCACGACTTGGACCAGGCGGTTGTCCGGGTGCTCCTCCCAGTCGATGGTCAGCAGCGCCGCGGCGGTGGTGAACCATTGCAGGTGCCCAAAGGTAAAGCCGTAGGTCAGGAGCAGGACCGCCAGCATGTATGGGTGCGCTTGCGAGGCGCTCCCCGCGACCCGGGAAGCTGCGTACAACAACAGGAAGGTGTACGAGAGGAAGACCAGGGAAAGCACGCCTGAGTGCTCGAACACCTGGCCCACGGCGACCCCGCTGGCGGCCGCCCGCTGTACCGGCTCGGAACCGAACACCACAGGCAGGGCGAGGGGATCACCTGCCAGGGGCAGGAAGGTCGCACCAAAGATGGCCAGGGCAACGGCACCCAGACCCAGCCGGCCCCGCAACGTCTTCCCCGCCACCAGGGTGAATACGGGGATCAGGAGGAGGGAATAGAGCTTTAAGGCCGCGCTGAGGCCCAGAGCCGCAGCACCGGACATTGCCCGCCCTCGAGCTACCCATCGCAACGCGAGGACGAGGGCCAGCGTCGGAAGTACGTCGAACTGTCCGAAGAGGTAGGTGGCAATGATGGGAATGGGGTTCAGCGCCCAGAGCGCCGCCAGGCGCAGGCGCTGGCCCGGTTCCCTGCCGAGGGAGGCCAGGCTCCCCGCGACGGCGAGGTCAGCGATGAGGAGGGGCAGCTTGTAAAGGAAGAGCCAGAGGGGAGCCTGAGGGTGTCCCGCGAACTCGCTGTACGGGAGGGCCACTGCGATGGCAAAGGACTCTCCGTACAGAGGTCGGAGCACCGCCATGGCGCCGCCCAGGATGAGGTAGGCCAAGGGCGGGTAGGGAAAGAAATCAGCGGCCAGGGTCGGCAGGGGAGTGTGGTCATAGGGAATAGACCGGATCTCCGAGTAGACGTCTATCACCCCATCGAAGGCCAGGAACCGGAGGGCGTAGGCGATGGCGTGGAGATCGCCGTAGCTTGCCGTGGGCATCAGTGCCAGCCGTACACCAAGGCCAACGGCCATGGCCGCGACGGACCAGGGATGGACACGAGCCAGTCCGGCGGTCCGAGCCAGTAGGGACGGTGATAAGACCGGCGCCGGCCGGGCGATCGTCAGGGTGTTCGAGTCCGGCATAATGACGTTGGCGTGAACATCCTCGTCCTTGCCGACACCCACATCCCTTCCAGGGCTCGGCATCTCCCCTCAGCCGTCATCGAGGCCCTGCCGGAGGCCGGCCTGATCCTTCATGCTGGAGACCTCACCACACCCGCGGTGTTGGAGGAACTGGAACGGTATGCCCCCGTGGTCGCCGTCGCGGGCAACAACGATGACGCCGTTCTGTCCCGCCGGCTACCCTCATTGGCCATCGTCCCTGCGGGCGGCTTTCGCATCGGCCTGGTCCACGGCGATGGCACCCGGGGAACGACCCTCAGCCGGGCCGCCGCGGCCTTTGCCTCGGAAGTCGTCGATTGCGTGGTGTTTGGCCACAGTCACCAGCCCTTTGTCCTTCGAGAATCGGGCGTGCTCTATTTCAACCCAGGATCGCCTACGGACCGGCGGCGCCAGCCGCGCTTCTCCTACGGATGGTTGAAGATTGGAGACGAGCTGCACCCGGAGCTAGTGTACTTCGACCGGGACCGGGGCTCCGCCCCCGGTCCCGGTCGGTGAGGTAGGGTGAGGAATACCCTGGGGTTCGGTCATCTGCCCGGTAGGACATAGGACTGGGGTTGAAAAGGCGCAGAGCGTCCGTGCGCCGTCCTGAGCCTGTCGAAGGAGTGGGCGGGCTGACCCACAACCCGAGCAACGGCATGTTCACGAGGCGATAAGGGTCCAACCACGACCTCACCTGGCGCGGTATACCCGTAGCGGGACACCACTTCTTGCCGCTCCAGCGTGGTGCGCACAAGATCCGCGCAATGACGGCGGCAAGAAGTTATAGCCTGCTTCGAAGCAGCAGGACCAGCCCCGACAACACGGCAGCTCCAGTCGCTACTGCAGCGAAGGCCGTGGCGATGCCAAACCCGGTCGCCAGGGCGCCGAGGGCCGGGGCTCCCAGCCCACCGATCTCCTGAGCGACCAGGTAGTACGTACCGAGCACCGTTGCACGCCGTTCCGCCGGCGCGCGGTCCAACAGCAGGCCTTCGACGACGGGCATCCGCATCGAGGCAACGAGTCCCATGAGAAGCATGACTGGGAGGAGCAACACGGTCGGGACGATCACGAGCAGCAGCAGCAGCGGCCCCACGCAGATCATGGAGAGCAGGATCACGGGCCGTCTGCTCCAACGGTCCGATAACGCACCTCCCAGCGGCGCCCCAGCGAGGCTGCCGAAGGATGGGACCGACACGGCGAAGGCCGCGAGGGCTGGTTCGAACCCCCGCGCATCGACCAGGTAGACGGCCATGAAGGAGCTTATCGCGGCGTAGACCAGCTGAAAGATAATGACAGCAGTGAGCAGCGGGCCGATCACACGAAAAACGCCCACGATGTCCCCGATGAGGCTGACCCCCCCGGGATGCGCTGCAGGCTGGGGCTGGCGCGATGCGGTCACAGTGAGTAGGACCGCCGCGAGCAGGGGTGCAACGGCAAACGCGAGGTAGGGAGTGCGCCAGGTTTGGGTGGCGGCGATGAGCCCGCCCGCCACCAGCGGGGTGGCGAAGAAACTCAGGTTTCCGCCAACGGTGTGCATCCCTAGCGCCCGCCCGAGCCGGTCCTTCTCGAAGGCTTGGGCCAGCGCCGTTGCGGCAGGTGCATGATAGGTCCCGGCGACGACACCCATCGCGACCAGCACCACCAGCAGCAGCCAGTATTCCAGCGCTAGGCCGAACAGCACCATGCAGACCGCGGTCCCGAACAGCCCCAGGACGATGACGGTCCGGGGGGTGAACCGGTCCGCCAGCATCCCGATGGGCGCCTGGGAAAGTCCCGAGCTAACGGTGAAGGCGGAGACCAGAAGGCCGGCCTGTGCGTAGCTGAGGGCAAGGCCGTCTCGGATCACGGGCAGCAGCGGCGTCAGCATGCTGTTGCTCACGTGGTGAGTAAAGTGGGCAAACATGAACGCCCCCACCAAGAGGACGCCGCGCCTGCGTTGGCCCCGGAGCGCCGCGGGCGTAGTGGGGGTTTTCTCCGGCGATCCCCCCTCTGGCGGAGGGGTCGGCGCTGTTGACAGCATGGAGCGTTACGATACCATGAAAGTGAATCTCTTCACAAAAGGAGCCACCGTGTTCAACCCCATTCCTCAGTTGGCCGGTTTTGCCATCGCCATCACCTTCATGAGCCTCCCCTTTGTCGCACTCACCACCCTGCCCCTGGCCAGCGCCGGCCTGCTGAAGCTGGGGCATCTCCTCGGCCTATTGGCCCGTTCCGAGTAAGGAAGTCACCTCTCCGGCCACCTTGATCCACGGCCTCTGAATCCAGCCAGGCGTTCGCTGGTGCACTGATTTGGGGCACAGGCTTTCAGCCTGC
>CAZPYZ010000015.1:0-18131 GCA_964590215.1 uncultured Dehalococcoidia bacterium
CCCGGGGTGTGCATGTACACCACGCCCGGCTTCGCCAACGCCCTGCCGGGCCTGGCCCACGCCTGGCACAGCGAGAGCCCGGTCCTCTCCATCAGCGGTTGCGCACCCCTGGCGGAGCTGGGCCGGGGCGCTATGCAGGAGATCGACCAGGTCGGCGCGGCTCGGCCTTTTACCAAGGGCGCCTGGCTGGTGCCGGACGCGCGGCGGATACCGGACTACTTCGCCAGGGCCCTCCGCACTGCATTCAACGGGCGGCGCGGCCCCGTCCACCTGACGATCCCAACGGATGTCCAGGACCAGACGGTCGAAGAGGAAGAGATCGCGTTCTTCCCGCCATCGGAGTACAGGCCGATGGGACGGACCGCCGCGGAGCGCGTGCTGGTGGAGCAGGCGGTAGCCCTACTCCACCAGGCGCAGCGACCCATCGCCATCGCGGGCGGGCCCGCAGGGTATGCCCAGTCGGGTGAGGCGCTGCTGCGGTTTGTCGAGACCACCCAGACACCGCTGTTCACGGAAGACCTGGCGCGAGGGCTGGTGAGCGACGAGCACCCCCTGGTGTTCGGTTTCTTCGAGCGGGGGATCAATCGCGCGGCGCGGCTGCTGGCCGAGGCCGACCTCGTGCTGCTCCTGGGGAGAAAACAGGACTACTCCATCAGCTACCTCGCCCCGCCCAGCGTTGCGCCGGAGGCCGCCATCATCCAGGTGGACCCCAACCCCGATGTCATCGGCGTGAACCGGGGAGTATCGGCCAGCCTGGTCGGGAACGTAGAGAGCGTGCTGGATCAGATGACCGATGCGGCCCGAGAGCTCTCATGGCCGGGCAGGGAGCCCTGGATTGAGCGGCTGCAGGAGGCGCAGGAGGCCCAGGCGCATGACGCCGTGAAGCTTGCCGCCCCGGCGCAGCCGATGCACGCCCTCTACGTGCACCGGACCCTGGCCGAGCTTCTGCGGCCGGACGACTGCCTCGTCTTCGACGGCGGCGATTTCTGCCACTGGGGCCGCTCCTACCACCAGGCCCAACTGCCGCGGCGCTGGTGGTACCTGCCCACCCTCGGGCTGCTGGGCTCGGCGCTGCCGACTGCCCTGGCGGTGAAGCTCGCCCACCCGGAGCGGCGGGTCATCGCCTTCAGCGGCGATGGGGCTTTCGGCTTCAACGCCATGGAGTTCGACACCGCGCTGCGCCACAACTTGCCCATCGTCGAAGTGGTGGGGACCGACGCCGCGTGGGGGATCGACCGCCACATCCAGATCGGCGTCTACGGCCGGCCCACCGCGACCGACCTGGTGCCACGCCGCTACGACAAGGTCGCGGAGGCCCTCGGCGGCCACGGGGAGTATGTCGAGCGCCCGGAAGACCTTGCGCCTGCCTTCAAGCGGGCGCTGGCGTCCGGCAAGCCCGCCCTGGTGAACGTGGCCATTCAGAGCGCCATCAGCCCTAGGGCCGAAGCCAGCATCGCACGGGTAAAGGCGGCGCTAAGACGGTAAAGGGTCGTGGGCACCCTAGCCGTGTGACGCCCAGCGGGCTGGCCGCATACGGTTCAGCGGGCCCCGCCCCACGCCCGGCGGCTGAAGCCGCTACTACGAACCTCCTGTTCCCATGGCGTGGCTGCGAGGCAAGGCCGGCTACCTGTGGCGGCGGGGCGGCGCCGCGCCGGTACGGTCGTTGATGGCTTTCAACAGGTCCTGAAGGTCCGGGAAGATATGGGCGTTAGGCTCGTGCCGGTGCTCCGCCACGACCTTGCCGTCGACGATGACGTCGAACTTGCCGTGGGGTCCGGGGGTGAGCTTGAAGTGAGCGATATGCTCACCGGCCCGGCTGAGAGCTTCGCCTGCCATCCAGGCAGCGCGCAACGCGTGGCCTCAGTCCTGGCAATAGAGGATTTCCAGCTCCAGCTTGTGATCGGTAGCCAAGGCGCGCCTCCCATGACTAGAAGTACGGGCATCATAGGCCCGGCAGGTCACCCATCACAACCCCTGGGCGATGCCCCTGAGCGGGGACCGCTCGTGGGTTCCCGGGTTTATTGGGGAAATGCTCGGTTCTCTTCGACGGCGTCAAAGTTTCCCGCGATGCCTGGCAATCCGCGAGGGATTGGTGAAGTCCCCACGGCCAAGAGCGGTGGGAACCCTCCTTATGGCTCGTCCTTTCCAGGGTGCAGAACGAATGAAAGCCTGTAGCGGATGACGAATCGATGGATGACCTAGCCGAGCGGTTCCGGGCGGCCGCGGTCGAGTACGATGGCGCCAGCCCGTTGTATCGCGGGCTGGCCCTGAAGATCGCGGGGGACCCAGGGTTGCTCGCCCTGGCAGACGCCGCGCGTCAACGCGTCGCGATCCCCCATCTGTTCATGGCGGCGGTCCACTACCTGCTGGCCAAAGAAGTCAGTGCGCCCCTACGGGCCGGGTATCCGAGTCTCGGCGGCAAACCAGGTTCTGGCGATCCATTTCCGCTCTTCCGCCACTTCTGCCTGACCCATGCCGCTGATATCCGTCTACTGCTCGAGGGCCGGTTGGTCCAGACCAACGAGGTACGACGGGCTAGTTGCTTGTTGCCGGCGTTCTGTCAGGTGGCCACACGCGGAGGTGGGAGACCGCTTGCGCTCATTGAGCTGGGGACGAGCGCCGGGTTGCTCCTGCTCTTCGATCAGTACGCCTACGACTACGGCGACGGCCGGGTTTGGGGCGACCCTCATTCGCCGGTGCATATTGACAGCGCTTTGCGAGGCCGGGGTATTCCCCCACTGTCGCAAACCACTCCGCGGGTTGTTCATCGGATAGGCGTGGACCTCCAGCCCCTCGATGTCCGCGACCCAGACTCGGCGGCCTGGCTGAAGGCCCTGGTTTGGCCAGACGAGCTTGACCGCCTGGAGGTGCTCCAGGGCGCTATCTCGTTGGCGCAGACGGCCCCGCCTCGGCTGGTTGCCGGCGATGCTCTCGAACTGCTGCCAGGTATCCTTTCAGAACTACCCCCTGATTGCACCGTATGCGTGTTCAGGGCGTTCACGCCCGGGCTTTCCCAGGAACGGCTGACGGAGATCCTTGCCATTGAGTCACAACGGCGCGAGGCCTTCCTGGTCCGCATCAGCGGAGCCATGCCAGCCCAGATGACGGTGAGTCATTTTGAGCGTGGGCTCCAGATCGAGGAGCAACTGGCTTACTGCGACGCCCACGGCGAGTGGCTCGAATGGGTGATGTAGCTACGGGCTGGACTCTGCCACCAAGCTATCAAATAGGGGCCCCAGGTCCTTCGCCTGGTCCAGCGACCAGACCTGCGCCAGGACCTCGCCGCAGCGGGCGGGCGACAGCGATCCCTGGGCCAAAGTCCGGAACTTCGCCTCGACCTCGGCGTCGCTGAGGGGATTCAGGCGGTGCCCTTTGGGATGGCTAGTCTCGGCCGTGAAACGCCCTCCCCCGGTGGCGGTGATCTCGACACGGGTGCAGGCCTCGCCGGGGTAACGCCGGGTGAACTCGGGCTCCTCTACCAGGTTGAGCTTTTTCATCAGGACTCGGAGCCCTGAGTCCTGGATGCGGGATGGCGCGAAGGTCGCCGGGGTGATGGCCCCGTCCTGGAGGGCACGGGCGACCAGATAGGGCATGCTGTGGTCGGCCGTCTCGCGGGTCTTGGGGTCCCACTTCTCCTCCTCTGAGGCGGTCCGGCGGATGGCCTCACCATAGGTGGCGACATGAACGGCTTCGATTTCATCCAGCGGGACCTGTGACCGCAGCTCCAGGGCCAGAGCGATGGGCCCCTGGGTATGGACCACGGCGGGATAGGCCTTGAAGGTCGTGCCCATGATGCCGAAGGGTCCGTCCCGTTCGCCGGACCCAACCCAAGAAGGGGGATCCACGCCCATATGCTGCCACAGCCCATCGCGGCCCTCGAAAGGGCGCTCAGGGCCGGTCATGCCTTCCGCGGCGAGCTGCGCCGCGAAGACCGCGGCGCGGCAGGCGGCCGCGGTGGCGCAGCCCTTCCACATCGCGAGCTCTCCCACCCTGGTGACCCCCAGCGGCAGGCTGGGCGTCAGCGCAAGGGAGATCGCGTTGCCCATCGCCGCGCGGTCGAGGCCCAGGACTCTCCCTGCCCCACAGGCCGCGCCTATCACCGCCAGGACGCCCTGGTCCCACCCTTTCAGGGGGACCTGGTCCGCGAGGCGGCAGAAGACCTCATATGCGACGGTGACGGCGGTGATGACCGCCCGTCCGTCCGCTTTGAGGGGGTCTGCGAGGGCCAGAACTGCCGGGATCATGTCGCTGGGGTGCCCGGTGCCGCGTGTCTGGTAGGTGTCGTTGCAGTCCAGGTAACGGACTGCCACCGTATTGACGAAGGCCGCCATGTCGGGCGCCGAATGGCGGCTCGTGCCCAGGATCCGGGCGGCATCAGCGCCGCTCACCCGGGAGGCCAGTCGCCGTACGATGACCGCGGGCTCGCCCGCAAAGCCGCCTACCGCGCAACCGAGTGTGTCCACCAGGGTCCGCTTGACCTGGTGCAGCGTCTCGGCGGACAGATCCCCGTAGGTCAGGCTACACGCGTACTCGCTTAGGTGCTCTGTTGTGGTGTCCATGATCACCTACCCAGGCTTCGAGAGCCGTTCAATTTTAGTCCACTGACCCCGCGCCCTCCGCGGGGGACAAGCCCCCGCGCTACGAACCCCTGCCGTTCCCCGAAGGGAGAGGTCCATCGCGGCATCGTCGCGCACAACGCGAACCCCGCGCTACGAACCCCTGCCGCTCCCCCGAAGGGAGAAGGGACATTTCACAAGCCTCCCCCGAAGGGAGGGGGGACACTTTCACGGGAACCTCACATCCAATTCGTGTCCGGTTCCAGCCCCAGGAAGTACTGGCCGATGGACTCGTAGTGCATCTGATGTGCATGGAGGTGTTGCTTGGCCGCGTGGATGTCGCGGAAGGGCCGGTCGAAGGGCTGATCGGCGTCGATGGCCGTGGCCCCCGCGGCGCGATGGACGGTGCCGGCGACCTTGACGGCCTCGTTCATGGCGTGGGTGGTGGCCATGCGCAGCAGCACCCGCTGCTCCTGGGTGAGGGTCCGGGTACGCTCGGCGGCTTCCCACGCGTCTCGCAAGGTTTCATGCAACAGCGCCCGGGCCGCCCGCAGCCTGGCCTCCGCGCGCCCCGTCTGGGATTGGACCACTGCGTTCTCCCGGAGCACACGGGTGCTGGCTCGGGGGATCTTTGCGGCGGCCAGGTCCGCGTAGGAGTCCAGCATGCCACGTGCGACGCCCAGGGCCACCGAAGCAAAGCCCGCCGCGTAGGCCCAGCGGGGTGGCAGCACATAGAGGGTGCCTTGCTCTCTGGGTTCCCCGCGCGGGATGGTGACCGTTCGTCTCGCCGGGACGAAGAGGTCGGTCGCCACAAAGGTGTCGCTGCCCGTGCCTCGGAGGCCGCTAACGTTCCAACTGGGCACGATCTGGGCCTCGCTGGCCGGGAAGAAGGCCGTCACCCCACTCATGGCCCCACCCGGATGGCGTACCGGGGTGCCGTCGGGGTGGTAGAAGAAGGCGTCGCCACTGAGCCACGCGGAATGATGGCAGCCGGTGCCGTAGGTCCAACGGCCCGTCATGCGGTAGCCCCCCTCCACCGGCGTCGCACTGGCGCCGGGCCCGTGGGAGTGGGCCATGACGGTGTCGGGGTCCCGGAAAAGCTCCCGAGCGGTGTCCTCATCCAAGTAGGCGAGGTTCATCCCGGTAACCCCTCCCTGAGACAGGCACCATGCGGTGCTGCCATCGGCCGTGGCGACCTCCTCGATCACCCGGGCCATGGTCAGCAGATCCACTTCGCCACCGCCCAGTGAGCGGGGGACGACCATGCGGAAGAGGCCAGCTTTCATCAGTGCCTTCACGATAGAGGGTTCGAGCTTGCCTTCCCGCTCCATCCATGCGCCCGCGGCGCGGATCTGCGGCGCCAGGGCCCGCGCTGACTCGAGCAGCGCTACTGCCATAGCTGCTGGCTCGCGATGCGGGCGCCGTCGGCCAGGGCTCGGAACTTCGCCCACATGACGCTGGGATGGGCCCGCTGGGTAAAAACGCTCTGGGAGAAGCCGCAGTCGACGCCGGCGATGATGTTCTCCCGCCCCACTAGACGGGCGAAGTTGACCAGCCGCTGGGCGACCAGCTCCGGGTGCTCCACGTGATTAGTGGTGTGGGCGATAACGCCGGGAATGATGGACTTCCCCTCCGGCAGCTTCACCGTCTCCCATAAGGTCCACTCGTGCTCGTGACGCGGGTTGGCGGCCTCGAAGGACCAGGCCCCGGCTCGGATGCCCAGCACGAGGTCGATAAGGTGCTCGAAGGGGATGTCCGTGGTGTGAGGGCCGTGCCAGCTCCCCCAGCACACGTGATAACGGACCCGGTCTTCGGGCAGTCCGGCCAGCGCGCCGTTGAGCGCCTCGATGCGCAGCGCAGCGAACTTCCGGTATTCCTCAATAGAGGGTTCCGGGTCCATGGTGTCGTACTGCGTGACCAGGCGAGGATCATCGATCTGGAGGATGAACCCTGCGTCGACGATGGCCCGGTACTCCTCTTTCAGGGCGTCCGCGACGGCGAAGATGTACTCCTCGTCGGTCCGGTAGTACTGGTTGCGACGTTGCAGGGCCATCGTTCCGGGCGCCACGGCGGGAATGAAGGCCTCTTCCAAGGGCAGCCCTTGCAGCGCCGCAGTGAAGTTCTCGATGTCCCGTTGGACTAGGGCCTGCCCGATGTACCTCACAGGAGCAGTGCACACGACGGAGCTGGTGGCCGCGGGTCCCTCGTACTCCAGGTAGAAGTCGGCGAAGGCCGTGCGGTCGCGGCCGCGACCGGTCACCGAGGGCACCCCCTCCTTCAGTTGGAAGCCGCTGAGGCGCTCATTGGCGTAGGCCGAAAAGCTGGACTTGCTGAACTCGCCGTCGCTAGGCACGTCGATGCCAACCTCAGCTTGCCTGCGAACGACCGTGGCCACCGCGGCCCGAACCCGCACGTCGAGCTCCTTCTGGTCGTAGGGCTGGCCGGACTCCTTCAGCCGCATCAGTTCCAGCACCTCCGGCGGCCGGGGGATGCTTCCCACGTGAGTGGTCAGGATCCGTTCGGTGCTCCTTTTCAACAGCAGTCTCCTGTCAGCGAGTCGTTCGTGCAAAGGCCTCCGCCTTCGCGCAACACCATCACGGCGGGCTAAAGCCCGCACTACGAACCCTGGTTCGCGATCCTCTAGGCACCGTTCCCTGGGAACAATTTGTGTTTCTCCAGGAACTCCCTCATGAAGCGGTCGAAGAGCCAGGGCTGCTCAAGCTGGCGGGCGTGGCCGGCGCCGGGCAGTACCCGCAGCTCACAGCCCGGGATCTGCTCCTTGAGGGCGAAGGAGCGCGGGTGCGCGTTGTCCTCGCTCCCCGTGAGGATGATCGTAGGACAGCCGATGCCGGAGTAGAAGTCGTCCGGTCGCGGTGCGCCCAGGGCCTCGAACTGATGAATGATGGTTTGGGCATCCGAGGTGTTGTTCCGTTCGGTGAAGACCTGCGCAAAGAAGTGGGCCATGGGCGTAGCCCGAAAGGCGGGGCTGAAGTCCTGGAAGGTATAGCGCCAGCGAAACCCGATGCCCTCATCCCGGTACTCCTTGATCCGCCCGGCGAAGCGGTTGGTGCCATCGTAAGGCGTATAGCCGGTGCCGCAGACGACCAGCGCCCTGGTCTGCCCCGGCCGCAGGTGGTACATCTGAGGGACGATGGATGAGCCCACGGAGCACCCCACCAGCACCGCCGGCTCGCCTGGGAGGGCATCGTCCACGGCCTCCCAACATGCCTGGGCCATATCCGGCAGCGTCAGCCCTTTCTCCGCTTTGGGGGAACGGCCGTAGCCGGGGATGTCGATGGCCAGGCAGCGGTACCAGGTCGAGAAGTGCGCCATCTGGTAGATCCAGCAGGACTGGTCCATCGGGTTGGGGTGAACAAAGACCATGGAGGGACCGGCTCGGCCCATGCGTTCGTAATACAGCGAGCCAAGAATGTGATCTGCCATGATCGAATCTCCTCTTGTATCCAGCTTGAAACCGACGCCGTGTGCCGTCAGGCGGGCGGTGTCCTCACCAGATGGCTTACGCCCCGACCGGCTCGGATGCCCTCACGGTAGCAATCATCACCGGCTCTGCGGGTGCGGACTGGCCGTCCGCTCGAAGCGCTTCCAAGTGTGAGGTGATGGCTTCCTTGGCTTCGCCTAAGGTTTCCTCGATGGTTTCTCCCTGCGCGAAGCAACCGGGCAGTGCGGGGACTTCCACCCAGTAGCCCCCTTCCTCAGCGGTATGAATAACGACGACGTACTCCATCGCTAGCTCCCTAGAGTAGACGCTCGAACTCTTCTTCTGGCAGTCCTGCCTTATGCAGCATTGCCTTAAGCAATCCGATCTTGATTGGGTCGCGCCGCCCCGAGAACGTGATGATCTGCCCGTTCTGCATCTTGACGTTAACGTGATCGCCCTTACCCTGCCGGGTGATGCCGCCTGCCCGCTCCATGGCCGCGATCGCCTGCTGCGGCCGTATGTCCGTAGCTCCGGCATGGCCCAAAAGTATATCCGCATCCGTCGTGGGTATGGTGAAGGACCCGGGCTAAGAAGGGGTACGCGTGCTGCCGGGCTAGTGCTCGTAGTACAAGGCCCCGAGAATGGGATCTGCCACGAGGACTCTGCCTTTTTTAATAGACGGCATAGGACTGGTATGCCTTCCAGGAAGGCTTCTGGGTCAGGTTGGGGCGCAGCAACCCAAAGTACAGCCCGGCGGCTTGACTGTCCCTCAGGGAGAACCAGAAGGCCGTGTGGACGTAGGGGGTGGCCTTGAACCGGGTGTAGGCGGTCTGCAGGTTGCTCGCCTGCACCTGTTCACTCACGTTGTTCGAGCCCCATCCCACTTCGGTTATGAATATCCTTTTCAGGGTATTCGTCCCCTCGGGAGCCAAGTAGGCATCGCGCACCAGTTGCAAGGCCCTGCCGATACGGGTGCCATTCGTCCGAGCGAACCCGTCAATGTAGATGTGCTGGCCGATGCCGTCGAGAGGATAGGAGCCGTATTTCGCCTTGAATATCGCCCAGCCTGCCCTGTCCATGCCTCGGGCGTAGGTATCGCGCAGGTAATCAGCCCCGGTGCTCGCGCCGGTGAGCCGCCCATTGGCGTCTTGGAGGCTGCTCACGCCCCCGGATACGAATCTTGCCGTTAGCACCCCGGCGATCTTTGTTTTGTCGTAGACGTGGCCGAGGAGCCAGGCGAAATTCGAGGGGTAAAGATAGGTAGGTTCCACGTTCGGCTCGTTCCATACCTCCCACCAATCGATGCGCCCGGCAAAATGGGAGACAAGGACGACTGCCGCCTGCTGGGCAAAGTCCAGCAGGTACCTATTGTCGCCCGTGCCTTTGGCAAGCTCAGCGTTGTTCGCCCGCCAGTCCGTCGGGTATCCATGCCAAGACTCGTTTGAAAGCAGGCCCAGGACTTTGAGGCCGTTGGCTCGGGCGTTGACGACGACCTGGTCATACCGGCTGAGCGCCGAGTAGCCGAAGGTCGCTGTCTCAGTCCAGTCCTTGAACCGGCCGAGCCGAAAGTTGATACGGACCCACCCCGCGCCGGTCTGGGCCATCAACGTGGCGTCAGCGTTGGTGAACAGCACGTTCCCCTGGTCATCGATCACCCATCCGTCCTGGACGCCTTGATTGCCTTGAATGACCGCGGCCGATGCCGAGTTGGGACCCTCGGCGAAGGATTTGGAAGGCAGGAGGGCGATAAGCCCCGCCAGCACGGCGCAGACAAGGACCAATCGTCCACTTCTCATCCGCGAAGGCTCTGGGGCCTTCCAGCCGCCGATTCCCCTGGCTGGCTCCCTCGGGTCAGCTCCGACGCCAGGCCTACTACTACCCCAGCAACCGTCCCTCCGATGACGTCACTGAACAGGGAGAATAGGAACTGCTCGATGGGCCGGCGGGCCAGGATATTCCAGATATTATCCAGCAGCAGCAGGCTGAGGACGGCGGCTGCAACCGCGTTCTTGACTCGCTCGGTCCGGCTCCTGCCGATCCCGGAGGCCACGGCGACGATACCCGCCGGGACCAGTGCGGAAAAGAAGGCTATCCAGATCTCGCCGGGCTCCGGGGTACGCAGGGAGCCTTCCAGGAACGGAGAGCCAAGGATGGGCTCAAGCACGAATCCTGCCGTGAGTACGCTAACGGGGATAAGGAGCCGCACCAGGGCACGCACGGTGGCCCGCAGCCGTGGGCCCGGCTGTGGAGAACCCAGGACCGCCCACTCCTTCCCTGTCAGATAGGCCCAGGTTGCCAGCACGACCCCACACGCGAAGAACCACCACTGCCACATAAGGCGCTCAGGATCCTGTCCCCGTTATCATGACGCGCGGTTGCCCAACTCTCCGTTGTTCCGAAATAACCGTTGCCCCACCCAGGTTGGCGGGCCCGCCCGCCCGCCCTCGGATGCTCCGCGGCTGGCGAGCCCCTCCCCCGGGTGTGTCATTTTGGTTGGTGGCTCTGCCGAGCGCCATGGGTGATTGACCCATGGATCGGAGAGTTCACCATGAGCGTTCTCGTCCCTGGCCTTTGGGACATCCGGCTTGGTGGCACCATCTCTGCCCGACACGCCGTTAGCTCCCTGCTGCCAGCCACGCCTGGATCAGGTGATGAGCAATGGAGATAGGAGCGGGGATGTCGACCCCACGTTGGGACAAGGTGTCGCGCAGGTCCTGCCGGGTGAACCACCGCGCCTCCTCCAGTTCGTCATCGAGCCGGATTGGGCCGGGCTCCGCCCGCGCCTCGAACCCCAGCATCAGGTTCGCGGGGAAGGGCCACGGTTGGGAGCCGAGGTAGCGGGCGGCCACCACGCGTAGGCCCACCTCCTCCTGCACCTCCCGGGCGACGGCATGCTCCAGGGTCTCACCCGGCTCCACGAAGCCGGCCAGCACCGACCACCGGCCCCCGGCGCCCGGACGCCGGCCCAGCACCGCTCGTTGCCCATCCGTCACCAGCATGATGACTGCGGGGTCCGTGCGGGGGAAGTGCTGCAGGCCGCAGGCGGTGCAGCGGCGGGAATGGCCACCCTCCTGCACCTCGGTGGGAGATCCACAGGCCCCGCAGTAGCGGTGCCGGCGGTGCCAGCCGACCATCGCCACCGCGTGCGCGGCGATGGCGGCCTCGCCCGCGGGGAGCACTGCGGCGAGGGCCCTTAGCTCCTCGAAAGTAAACCCCTCCAGGCCAGGTCCTTCGCTTCCGCAGTCCAGGGCGAAGATGGCGCCGCCCTTCGAGTCCAGGCCGAGGAAGGTGAGACCGGGCTCTTCGCCAAGGAAGGCCGGATCGAGCCGGCAGAGGCAAGAACCGTCAGCCACCAGCAGTTTTGTGGCTGGTCCTACCGCAACCAGCCGGGTGGAGGCAGCGGACCGCGCCTGGTCCAGCCACGCCACGTCCCGGCGCCGCAGTGCAGCGCGATCCACGTCCGTGCCGGTGAAGGTTATCTGTCCGCGCAGTTGCATGCTCTTGACAGCCTAGGGCATCTTGCGATTCAAGGCCAGAGGCTTCGGAAAGGAAATAAGGAAGTTAGGAAGTAAGGGGCCTGCCACCCCCCCCGGCTAAAGAGCGCACCACGAACACGGACCCCCATTTTACGGAATGAGCAGGAGCTTGCCGATGGTTTTCCTGCCCTGCAGGTCCGCATGCGCGTCCGCTGCCTTGGAAAGGGGGTACGCTGTGGTCCTGACCTTGATCTTGCCGGTGTTGACCCATCCCAGCAGCTCGTTGGCCCGTTGGAGCCACTCCTCGCGGGTTCCGGCATAGTGGGCCAACCCGGTCCGAGTGACGTAACCGCCCATGCGGGACAGCAGCGCGGGGTCGAAGGGTTCGATAGGCCCGCTGGCCTGGCCAAAGGAGACCATGAACCCACGAGAGGCCAGGCAGTTGATCCCTTTGAGGAAGGTGTCCTTCCCCACGGCATCGAAGACCGCATGGACGCCTTGGCCACGTGTGGCCTCGGCAATCTCCTCCTCGAAGTCCTGCTCGGAGTAGTTCATCACCGTGTCGGCGCCCGCCTCCTTCGCCGCCTGGATTTTGTCGTCGCTGCCTACCGTCGCAAACACATACGCGCCCGCGTTCTTGGCCATCTGGGTGAGAAGCGACCCCACTCCACCTGCCCCTGCCTGCACCAGCACCCGGTCACCAGATTTCACGTTGTAGGCCCCATGGGCCAGGGCGTGGGCGGTGAGCCCCTGCAGCATGATGGCAGCTCCCGTCTCGGCCTTCATGCCCGGGGGGAGCTTAATGACCCTGGCCACAGGCGCCACGACCTTTTCCGCGTAGCCTGGAGGACCGTGGTAGGCGACCACGTCGCCGGCTACGAACTCCGTAACTCCTTCCCCCACCGCGGCTACGGTCCCGGCCGACTCACCGCCAAGGATCAACGGCAGATCAGGGGCCGAGGCCGATCGCCGCCGGCCGATGTCCATATAGTTGACACCCGCTGCGGCAACATCGATGAGGACCTGTCCTGGACCCACTGAGGGATCGGGCACGTCCTCGTATCGCAAGACCTCCGGCCCCCCCGGTTCGTGCACGCGTACTGCTTTCATTCGGTCAGTCCCTCTTAAGTGGAGTGGTGATACATAGGATCGGCGGCGCGAGGCGCGCCGTCAACGTTTTCTGTTACAGTTGCGCCCGGAAAGGGCGCGCTCGCCCCGGGAGAGGGCAAACGATAGCTGCGTGAGGCTGGGGTCTGGGGCGAAGCCCCAGTGTGAACCAGCTTCGGACCTTGGATCGAGAGTTGTGCCTTGGGAGGAACGACAGATGCTGGTCGAAGCGATGCAGGCCCTCTATGACTACAGCCGCCAGGCGACGGAGCGCATTCTGGACACTGCCGAGCGGCTCACGCCGGAACAGTGGCTAGCGCCCCAGACCGCTGGCCGCGGCTCGATACGGGACACCCTGGTCCACCTGGTCTCCGCTCAGGGAAGCTGGTTGACCACCTGGGGCGGGCCCCTGCCGTCGGGAGGAGCGTCTCGCGGGCCGGTGGTCCCTGCGGACTTTCCCGACGTGACTGCGGTTCGAAGTTTATTGAAAACCGTCGATGGGGCGACCCAGGCGTTCCTCACGGAGCTGACGGACGAGGCCCTGGCGAGGGTCATCGTGCGTCAACGGGCGGCCGGGGGCGAGATGCGGGCCACGCTGTGGCAGATGATGCTCCACGTGGCCAACCACGGCACGCAGCACCGCAGCGAGGTGGCGGCTTTCCTGACTGCCTTCAACCATTCGCCTGGCGACATCGATTTCCTGAGGTTCATCCCCACGCCTCGCTAGCCGGCCCGATGATCCGAGCCACGAGCGTCAGCGGTGCAGCGACGCAACCCCGGCCAGCTACGGGTGCACCGTGTTGTCGATAGCTCCGGCTCGGTGGCGCCCAGTTACGTGCCCTCCCTCATGGTCGGGGCTGGGATGCGCGCCGCAGGGTGTCCAGCCTACGCAGCCTCGGGCAGGCTGAAAGCCTACCCCACCAGGTGGGTGGGGGAGATCTTTTCACCTCCCGTTGACCGAGCGCCAACCAAACAATGACCAGCCGCCGAACATAATAGTCCTAGGTGTGATCTGGATCACTCGTCAAGAGGGGGCCTAGGCGCACACAAGGAGCAAACAGCCGGAGGTTTGCGCTATGTCGCACCACTGGAAACCCTTGGGCAGATTCGAGCTCGAGGTGAAGAAGGAGCCCGCTTGGGAATCGACGGTAGCCGACTATATGCTCCTCCTGGTCGTAGCCGCCACCGTGTTCCTCGGGGTCATCCTGGCGCCCCGAGTGCTGTAGCCAACCGACGGCAGGGCGCCTGCCGTGATACCATTGCCCCCACAGTTGTAGAAACGCAGCGAGGGAGGGCAATGGCAACAGTCACCACCGGGAATGACGCAGCGGGAAGCATGCCCCGTGCAGTTTCAGAGAGGCCGGGCGCAACCCCGTATGACGAATGGATAGAGTCCCTCGAAGTGCCCGTCCACAGGGACTATTACCTAAAAGACGGCCGGACCCTGAAGTTGGGCAGGTGGAAACAGCGCGAATGTGACGCGGCCTTTGTCCAACTGGTGGGACAGCAGGGCATCACCGGGGTCTACGTCACGGGCCTGGCCCCGGGGCAGTCTCTCCCTCCGTTCAAGCTGGGAGTCGACGAGGTCATCTACGTCCTTGAAGGGCGGGGGCTCACCAGCCTCTCGAGCGGCGACGGAACCAGCCCGCGCAGCTTCGAATGGCAGAAGCACGCCCTGTTCCGCATCCCGGCCAACCACAGCTACCAACTCAGCAACACCCGAGGCAACGAGGCGGCGCGGTTGCTCCACGTCAACTATCTCCCCGCCGCTCTGGCGATCCAGCCCGACCCGGAGGTGCTGGTCAACAATCCCGCCGCCAAGCCGAAAGCGGGCGAATGGTCCCTCTACTCGGAAGCGAAAGGGATAGATGATCCCCGGGGCCGCGCTTCCCACGGGGGCCTGACGTGGGTAGGGAATTTCTTTCCTGACATGCGCACGTGGGACAAACTGGACCCGTTCCGCCACCGGGGGGCCGGCGGCACCGCGGTGCACATCGAGTTTCCCGGATCGCCCATTACCGCCCACATGTCTGTGTTCCCATCGCGTACCTATAAGAAAGGTCACCGCCATGGTCCCGGGGTCATCATCGTTATTCCCGCGGGCGAGGGTTATTCCCTGATGTGGCCAGAAGGTAAGGAGAGAGTCGAGGTACCTTGGCACGAAGGGAGCGTCTTCGTGCCTCCCGCCCGGTGGTTCCACCAGCACTTCAACGTCAGCGCCGGTTCCGACCGTTACCTGGCACTGCACAGTCCTCGGGTGATCGGCGCCCTGTTTGGGGGAGGAGAGGCCATCGAGGACCGGGCGCGAGACCAGATCGAGTATCCGGACGAAGACCCGTGGATCCGGGAAAAATTCGAGGGAGAACTAGGAAAACGCGGTCTGACCTCGCTCATGGTCGAGGAGGCGTATCGCGACCGAAATTACCAGTGGAAAACCATGGCGGAGGCCTAGAAGCCCGGTCGGAAAGCCGGTGACGCTGGGGCTGCGCCCCAGACCCCAGGTTCACGCAGCGGTCGTTTGCCCCGCCTCCCTCGACTGAGTGCGGCTTTCCGGCCGCACTCCTAGACCCTTACTGTTGGGGGCAGAGGGGAGGCTGGCCACGATCACCCGGTCCTTGCCGCTGAGCTTGGCCTGATAGAGAGCGTCGTCCGCCGCCTTCACGAGCTGGGACGGGCTGATCCCATGGGTTGGAGACACCGCGATACCCATGCTCAGCGTGATGCGAGGGCGCCCGCCATGAGCGGGTGCGCGGAAGTAGTGTGCGACCACGTCACGGAGCCGCTCCGTGGCGGCCAGTGCTCCTGCTTCGTCGGTATCGGGCAGCACCAGGGCGAACTCGTCGCCACCATACCGCGCAACGGTGTCCGCGCGGCGCGCCCCAGTCCGCAGCAGCGCGGCCACGCGACGCAGCACGTCGTCACCGGCGATATGCCCTTGGGAGTCGTTGAAGGCCTTGAGGCCATCGAGATCTATCATCACGTAGGCGAAGGGCCGGCCGTTGCGGGCAGCGGCGGCGACGTGGTGGCCGAGACGCTCCATCAAGTGGTGATAGTTGCCGACGCCTGTCAAGGGGTCCGTGCCCACCAACTCCTGGTACCGGGCGAGCTGGCGCCGGTTTTCGTCAACCAACCAGCCAACCAAGCAACTGATACCCGTGGTGAGGGCCATACCAAGGACCGCGTCCTGCACCAAGTTTTGGAAGCTCCACTGGGCAAAGGTAGGGCTACTGATGGCGAGGTCAGGTGTTGCCATGATTCCGGCAGCAAACCGATGAAACTCCTCGAGGCTCTGCCCCGGGCGGTTGGCCAAAACCGCTGCGGTGCGCGCCAGCTCACTAGCCCGATCAAACAGGACGGTGAGACTGAAAGTGGTCAGGAGGGACGCGCCCAAGGCCCCGACGAGGCCGAAGCTTAGCGCGGCAATGATCACCGGGGAAAAGTAGAGGTACCAGTATTGAATCGCCTGGTTAGGCATGGCCGCCAGGGGGATGGTGACGGAGAGGAAGGCGAGAGCCACAATGACTCCCCGAACCAGAGCCCAACGGGCCAAAGGCTGCCTTTCACCTGCCAGGCGTGGCCACACGCGGCCCTCGAAGAATCTGCTCTCCCCGGGGCTCTGCGATGCAGCAGGATCACCCACCGGGGCACTCTCGAGCTGTTTGAGGGATACCTGAGCTGTACTGGCCATAGTTCCTATTGAAAAATGGGTCTTTGCCCCCCCGCGTCAGTGAGCCAGCCCGCCCTCGGATGCTTCGCTGCTGTCCTCCACCCCCGGCTATTGTCATTCCCTGAGGCTCGCCGGCGCGCTCCGGAGGGTTTGTCTGGGAATCTTCTCACAGGATAGGGATGGGGAGCGCCGCCCGGCATCCGTCGAAGGGAGGAAGAGAGCTAGGCCGGGAGAAGGAGGGAGAGTTTGATCTTGGGTGGGACCAGCCACCGCGCTCCTTACGGTTTGACTACAACCACGACGTAACGATCCGGATCGAAGTAGGTCTGTGCAACCCGCTGCACGTCCTCGACCGTGACCCGCCTCAACCCATCCATTAGGGCTTCGTCGGCCTCCGTTAGCCCCAGGAGCTCGCGCCGCCCCAGGCGGAGCGCTCTGGCCGAGTTACTTTCACTGCTCACTAGCTCTCGTCCCAGTGCATGGCCAATGGCCCCCTCCAGCTCTTCCTGGGTCAGCGGCTCCTCTCGCACTCGCCGCATCTCCTCCAGCAGCAGCTCGACCACCTGGTCGACGTTCTGGGGGTCCGTTCCCGCGTAGGATACCCAGACGCCTGTGTCCTGGAACCCGGACCAACCCGACCCCGCGACGTAGGCGAGGCCGCGCTTGACCCGGATTTCGGTGAAGATTCGGCCGGAGGTCAGGCCGAGAACGTCATTAAGCAATGTGAAGGGATGGCGGTCGGGATGAGTGGCGGCCGGCCCACGCACGGCCACCTGAACGATGGCCTGCTGTCGCCCCCGTCGCTCCTCCCCCATCCTGATTCCCTGGAGCTCGGACATGTCTGGGGCCACCTCTTTCCGGTTTCCCGCCGGCATCGCGCCGAACAAACCCTCTACCTTGGTCACAACGTCGTCATGGCGGAACCGGCCCACCAGGGCCAGCACCAGGTTCGACGCCCCGTAGTAGCGATCCCGAGCCGCTAGCAGCAGCTCCCTGTCCAGCGCTCGTATCGATTCGGCCGAGCCGACGATAGGACGGCCCAGAGGATGGCCATCGAAGAGCGTAGCGTACACCAGGTCAGAAGCCACTTCCGAGGGATTCCCGAGGCGCCGGTTTATCTCCAGCCCGACCACGGTCTTCTCCCGTTCCAGCGCTGCCTCGTCAAAGAGTGAGTTCTGGACGATATCGGCCAGGAGGTCCAGAGCCGTGTCCAGCTCAGCAGCCGGGACCGTTGCCACGAGCTGGGTCATATCCCGGGCAGTCCCCCTTTCCAGGGCACCTCCTGTGGAGCTGATGGCCTGCTGAATCGCTCCCACAGATGGCCGGCGGCCCGTGCCAAGCAGTTGGGCCCGTGACAGGAAATAGAGGAGGCCTGGGGTCTCGCCGTCATCGCGAGATCCGGCGCCGGCCAACAGGGCTACGCTGACTGCTCGGGAGGTCGGACGCTCCTCCGTCAGGAGGACTAATCCGTTCTCGAACTGGTGACGCCGGGCAAGGGAAGCGGCTGAAACAACTCCCGGCGTCTTGGCAACATCATCCACGGCCCCTGGAGGATGCGCAGGGACGGCTCCCAAAAGGAGGAGGGCAGGGAGCAGGAGCCGCAACCCACCACCCCTGCGGGGGACGAGGCGATAGGAGTGTGCAGAGTTTCCCACCAAGGGACCGAGAAGGCCTAAACCATGTGGGGCAGGCGCCCTCGCCTGCGGGGGGGCCGGGGGCGGGCTAGCGCCCGCCGCACAGCCGGGGGCGGCTGTGCCCACATTTGAAGGGTCGTTGCAGGCCAAAGGTGCACACTCGTATGAGCGCCGGCCCCGCTCTACGGGACGGGCAAGCAACGAGGTCATGCGGAATGGCCCCTTCGACCAGGCTCAGGACATGCTTCG
>CAZPYZ010000016.1:0-18067 GCA_964590215.1 uncultured Dehalococcoidia bacterium
CGATGCCGTTCCGCCCGTGTAGCCCCCCTGACCACGTCCAAGGGTGCCGGTGAACAGCGTGAGACCTTCCCTGTTCCACCCCCTCTGAGAGAGTCCACCTTCGTCCCGTTTGGGGGGAGCCCACCCGGGAGGCTCGTCCGGCTGCCATGGCCCTGACCTACCTGGAAGCTGTGGGAGTCCTCGACTCTCTCATCACTGGAGTGCCGAGTTCGTCCCAAGGTGGTGAGAGCCGCCGGGCGATCATGGCCGCCCTGCTGGCCGCGATGGGAAACCCCCAGCAGGGGTTCCACGCAATCCACGTAGCTGGAACCTCTGGGAAGGGGTCCACGTGCGCTTACCTGGACGCGATCCTGCGAGCCGCAGGCCTCAGAACCGGGCTTCACACAACTCCCTATCTCCAGAGCCCCGTGGAAAAGATCCAAGTGGACGGCAAGCACATTTCTCCCACAGACTTGGCGGCGCTGGCGCAAGAGTTCTTGGAACGCATTGATGAAACACGCCGGCCAACCTACGTTCAGGCGTGGACCGCGTTGACTCTCTCCTGGTTCGCCAGGCAGCAAGTCGATATCGCGGTGATCGAGGCAAGCTTAGGGGGGCGGTTCGATGCCACGAACCACCTTTGCCCCATCGCCACCATCATCACCAACGTCCACCTAGACCACACTGCAACGCTCGGGTCGACGGTTCGGGAGATAGCCTGGCACAAGGCGGGGATAGCCAAACCAGGGGTACCCATGATCACAGGGTCGCAGCATCCCGACGCCATTGAGGTCATCGAAGGAGAGTGCCACGCGACCGGAAGCCCGATACTGCGTCTTGGTCGCGACTTCTTCTGTGTTCTGGTCGGCATGGACTCCGACGGGGCGGTCTTTGATTACCGCTCTTCGCGGCAGGAGTACCAGAATCTCAAGATCGCCATGCTGGGGGAGCATCAGGTTACGAATGCAGCATTGGCCGTCGCTACCGCGTCGGCGCTAAATGTACCTGAGACGGCGATCCGGGACGGCTTGCAGACCGCGATCCTCCCCGGGCGCATGGAGATGGTTCAGAAGAGTCCGCTGGTGCTCCTGGACGGGGCCCACAACCCAGCCAAGGCTGGAGCGCTGCGCGCCGCGCTAGACCGCTTGTTCGTCGAACGGCGCCTCGTCTTGCTCGTTGCCCTCGGGGCGTCCAAGGACGCGATGGGGGTGATGGACATATTGGTGCCCCGGGCGCGGGCCGTTGTTTGCACAGAAGCGCCCGTCACGGGGAAGCCTGCTTGTCCTGCTGAACACCTCGCGGGGCGGGCAAGGGATCACGGTGTGTCGGTCTCCGTCGAGGGGGATCCTCAAAGAGCGATCGAGCTGGGCCTGAGTCTCTGCGACGACCAAGATCTGCTGTGCGTGACTGGATCCCTCTACCTGGTCGGCGCCCTACGGGGGAGGTGGCACCCTGCGCCCGCAGCCCTGTAGCTTAGAATAGAGGTATGGTCTTCTCCATCCTCGTTCCTGCCAGCATCGTCGCGGTGCTTGGCGTCCTCATCGCGGCTGGGGTCTACGTGCTTCAACGCGTGCGCGCCGGGGAACCGATGAGGCTCTCCTTTAGAACCATCGCCGCCGCCTATTTCCACCTCATGGCCATCGCCTGCTTTCTGGTGCTGACCGTGGGCCTTTCTATCGCCCTGAAGGCGGGCCTCTCGGACGCCTTCGGCCGCGAGTTCAGCTACTTCCGTCCTCCCATCGCGCGCCCGGTGCCAGAGGGGCCACCGGGCCGGATGCCACCCCCTGACGACTCAGTCGAACGGAACCGACGGGATGTCGAGGGCCAGTACCAAAACGATCTGATTCAGGGGATGACTCTGGCCGTCGTGGGCGCCGTCCTCTGGGGCATCCATGGCTTCGGGCGTAGACAGGTGACGCCCGAGGCGCCAGAGGTCCGCCAGTTCTTCTCCCGAGCCCATGCGATTGTCCTACTCGCTATCTTTGGCCTCGTGGGCGTGGTGGCCCTCCCCATGAGCATTTATGAAGCGTTGCGTTTCTTTCTCATCACCAGCGATGAGCACATGCGGAGCCAATCCCCGGGCGCGACCGTCGCCACGGCTCTGGTGTTCGTTCCCCTGTGGATGTACTACCTGAACGACATTCTGGCGCGCAGCCGCCGGGAAGCCTCTTCTTCATCGGCTGGAATAAGGAGCGAGGGCCCCTGAAATGCTGACGAAACGGATCATCCCTTGCCTCGACGTGAAGGCCGGCCGGGTGGTAAAAGGGGTGAAGTTCCGCGATCACCGGGACGCGGGCGACCCCGTGCAGTTGGCCGCTTACTACAATGACGAGGGCGCCGACGAACTTGTCTTCTATGACATCACCGCCTCCAGTGACGATCGGGCGATCATGCTGGAGGTTGTCGAGCGGACGGCCGACCAAGTCTTCATCCCCCTCACTGTCGGCGGCGGACTGAGAACGGTGGAGGACATGAAGCGGATGCTGGAGGCGGGAGCGGACAAGATTTCCATCAACACCGCCGCGGTCATGGACCCCGGCCTCATCGGTCGCGGGGCAGCAAGGTTCGGCAGCCAGTGCATCGTGCTGGGCCTGGACGCGCGCAGGGTCCCCGGCGCACATCCTCCGAGATGGGAGGTATTCACCCACACCGGTGCTGACGGGGGCCGTACGGCCGGACGGGACGCCATCCAGTGGGCGATTCAAGCCGTGGAACTGGGAGCGGGAGAGATCGTGGTCAACAGCATCGATGCCGACGGGACCCGAGCCGGGTACGACCTCGAGCTGTTGCGGGCGATCAGTGAGGCCGTCACCGTCCCGGTCGTCGCCAGCGGAGGGGCCGGGGCATTGCAGCACCTGGCCGAGGCGGTGGAGCAAGGAAAGGCCGACGCCGTGCTCGCAGCGAGTATCTTCCACTATGGGGACTACCGTATCAAAGAGGCGAAGGACTATCTTGCCGCGCGGGGCATCCCGGTGCGGTACTAAACTAACTATCCTGTTCGCACCAAGGCAACATCCATGACCATCGATTTCGAAGCGAACCCTCTTGTCCCCGCGATCGCGCAGGATGCGAACACCGGCCAGGTGCTGATGCTGGCATACATGAACAAGGAAGCGCTGGAGCGCACCCTTGACAGCGGTGACGCCTGGTTCTGGAGCCGGTCCCGCCAGGAACTGTGGCACAAAGGGGAGACCTCCGGGAACTTTCTTCGCGTCCGATCCGCTGCCGCGGACTGCGACGGGGACACCGTGCTGCTGCGGGTCGATCCAGCCGGTCCCGCCTGCCACACGGGAGCGGTCTCCTGCTTTTTCGATCAACTGAAGACCGAGGACAATGCCGACAGGATGCCAGCGCTCCCAGGACCCGCGCGCCCCGGGCCAGACGCGGTTAACGTTCTGTTCGGCACCATCCTTGACCGGAAGAAAAGGCAACCGGAGGGAAGCTACGTCGCGGGCCTGTTAGCAGCGGGTAAGGAACGGGTCGCCAAGAAAGTCCTGGAGGAGGCGGGCGAGGCAGCCATCGCCTCGCTCACCGAGGAGGACCAGCGCGTGGTGGAGGAGGTGGCAGACCTCTGGTTCCATTCTTTGGTGCTGCTGGCCAGCCGGGACCTGACGCCGGCTCAGGTGTGGCAGGAACTCGAGCGGAGGCGGCGGTAGAAGGTTCAGGGTCCGGAGTCAGGGCGAGCGAGGAGCGCCTGCTCTCCATTTCCGAGCCATCCCTCAGTTGGGCGACGGTATCCCCTCCCGGTCCAGGAGATCTGCAGCCTCCTGGCAGAACTGCACCATACGGGCCTCATCGTTCTCGTCGAAGGGGCCGCTGGCCTTATTGAGAGCCTGAAGCACGGCGAGGACGGCCCGCTGCTGATTCCGTACCGCCATCGTCAGAAGGCTCTTGGTGCGGTAGCCGGTACGTTGATCCACGGTGCGGTCAAAGCGGGGGTCATTGTAGACGTCCTTTAGGCGAAGGGGCTGCCCTGTTCGGGCGACGTAGCCCACGACGCCTCGGTGCATGGGCACACGTAGGTCCTCCCCTTCCAGCCCAAGGGCGACCTTGGCCCAGACGTCCCGCCGCTCCCGGTCGACAATCCAAAAGGTGCAACGATCGGCACCGAGACTTTCCTTGACGTGCACAGTGAAGTCGTAGAAGGGATCAGGGGTCGTGGTCAAGGATCACCTCCCGAGGGGGTATGGGTCCAAAGTACAACGCCCAACGCCCAAGGCCCAAGTCCAAGGTCCAAAGGCCGGGCAGGTTTATTCATGACGCAGGGCCTCGACGAGATTAAGGCGGGCGGCGAGACCGGCGGGATAGAAGGCTGCGAGGGCGGCACTCAGAGCGCCAAGAAGGAGGGCCGCAAGGGCCACCAGAGGTGAGAAGGCAAACTCTGGGTCGAACTCGGGGGTCCGGTTCAAGCCGATGAGGACGGCCGTGAGGAGGACCCCAAGGGCGATGCCGAGGAGCCCACCGAGGACGCCCATCGCGACGGCCTCGCCGACGGAAAGGCGCTGGACCTGGCCGGTGGTCATGCCCTGGGCGCGCAGGACCCCGATCTCTCTGGTGCGCTGGGCGATGTTCATGATCATGGTATTGACCACGCTAAGGCCGCCGACGATGACCGCGACGATGACCAGACCCGCTAGCAGCCCGACTAGCCCGCCGACGCCACGGCTGACGGAACCCTGCAGCATGCCCACTGTCTGGCTTTGCATGCCGAAGAGCTCGGCGGTGCGGGTAAGCTCGGCCTGCAACCTGCCGAGATCGGCGCCAGGGGCTGCCGATACCACCAGAAAACGGAAGCCTCGTACCCCGAGGCGCTCCTCTGCCGGCTGGCGCGGCATGATCAGGGCGCCGTAGTTGTCGGGGGACGGGAAGGAGTGTTCGATGACTCCGGCCACGTTGAGGGCCGTCACCCGATCGCCGAATCGGAGGGTGAGGGTATCCCCCAGCCCCAGCTCTTGTTCCTGGACCAGCCGGGCTGGAGCGAGCAGGCCCTCCCCCCGACGCATCTCGCGGTTCGCTTGGATCCGGTCCCCCGCCTGGAACTGAAAAGCCTGAAAATAGTGTGCCGGGTCCACCGCCGCGGCGGTCAGGTAGGAGCCCTCCCAGACCAGGGGAAATATCGACACCGCAGACACCTGCTCCACTCCGGCGAGCCCCTGGAACTCGGCCAAGAGTTCCTGTGGCTGGTCCACAGGGGAGACGACGACGAACTGGCCCGGGAAGAGGGAGCGTGCCCAGGCCTGGCCGGCAGTGGAGAAGCTGGTCGCGCCGTTGCCGAGGGCGACGATGAGGGAGAGGCTGATGACGAACCCGGCGACGGTCAGCCCGGTGCGCCCTCCCTCTCTGCGGACGTTGCGCTCAGCCATGAGCCCGACGTCACGGAAGAGCCAGCGGAAGGGGAGCGTAGCCAGGGGCACGAGGGCCGGGACCACGATGTGGCTCAGGCCGACGACCAGGGGAAACAGGGCAAGGAGGGCGGCGAGTTTGAGGGCTCGGGCCACTGCTCCTTCCAAGGGCCATACCAAGAACCCGATGATCACCAGCGCGGCTGCCAGGGCCACCAGACGGCCTGTGGGTAGCCTGCGGCTGAGGCCCTGAGGCCGCCCCGTTCCGAGAGCCATCAAGGGCGAGATGCCGGCGGCATCCCAGGCGGGTTTCAGTGAAGCGGTCAGGGTGACTAGCATCCCTAAGACCAGGCTCAGGAGGATCCCAAGAGGCGAAATCGGGAGACCGGCGACGGGGACGCCCTGAGCCCGGCTGACCACCCCGACAAGCGCGAAAGCGAGCGCCTGACCGACGATGACGCCCAGCGCCGCGCCTGCGGCCCCCAGCAAAAGGCCCTGGGCCACGGTGATACGGAGCACCAAGTCCGCGGTAGCGCCCGCAGCCCGCATCAGGCCGATTTCCCGGGTCTGCTGGGCTACCGCGAGGGCGAGGGTATTGAAGACAAGGAAGGCCCCGGCCACCAAGGCCATGGCTCCAAAGAAGAGCAGGGCCACCTGGAAGTCCCGGACCGACGCCTGGAGATCTTCGAGCAGCGTGGGGGCTTCTCTCACCAGGAAGCGGGCCGGGACGACTTCCTCCAGTCTGGCCGCCAACGTGTCCAACTGGCCTCGCTCGGTCACTTTGATATTGAGCAGATGCACGCGGTCTTCGAGGCCGAAGACCGACTGGACCACCCCAAGCGGAGCCCGCACCAAGCTGCCGAAATTGCGCTGACTCAGGTCGGGTTCCTCCAGGAGCCCTACAATCCGAAAGGCTTGAAAGCCCTCGCTGGTCATCAGCTCCAGGTCATCGCCAGAACGCAGGCCCATGCTCACCGCCCAGTCCTTCACGAGAAGCACGGCCCGCTGATTGTTCGAAGCGAGGAAGCTCCCATCCCCCAGGGCGTAGGGGTGCACCTGGGGGTCGAGCACGGGATCGATGCCCACCAGCTCGACAAACCCCCGGCCCTGGGGCGTCCGGAAAAAGGTCCGCTTCTGGGCGCGTGGGGCGACAAGGCCAACGCCAGGGAGTCTACGAGTTGCCTCCACCGCCCCTTGGGAGAACCCTCGGTCATCGAGGGCTTCGACGATGAGGTCGGCGTCGCCCACCATGGCCCTTGCAGAGCGACGGAGACCCTCCTCCATGGCTGCGATAGTCCCGAAGGTGGCTGCAACCACCGCGGTTCCCAGGACGACCGCGGCCATGGCGAACATAGCCGTGGATCGCCGGTTCCAGAGGCCCCGGAAGGCCAGAGTGAGCAGGCCGGGGAAGGCGTTCAGAGGCCGAGATCCTGGAGGCGCTGGACGATGGGACCCACGTCGTAGTGGTCTTCCCGTCGCCCGAGGTGGAGGTCGTCCACGAGGAGGCCGTCCCGGACGACTAGCACCCGATCGGCGAAGACCGCAACCCGCGGGTAGTGGGTCACCAGCAGGATAGTCTGGCCGTAGTTGTCACAAGATTCCCAGAGCAGCTGAAGGATCTCGGCGCCGGTGTTTGTGTCAAGGTTGCCGGTGGGCTCGTCGGCGATGACGATGGTAGGGTCTGTGAGGAACGCCCTGGCGATAGCGACTCGCTGCTGCTCCCCGGCGGAGAGTTGAGTAACCGCTCGTTTCTCCATGCCTCGCAGCCCAAAGAGAGTGATGATGTCCTCGATGCGATCGAGGTCATCCTGGCTATTACGCCCCGCGACCAGGAAGGGCATCGCCACGTTCTCAGAGACGTTGAGGGTCGGCAGCAGGTTGTAGAACTGGAAGACGAATCCCGTCGCCTTGCGCCGGAAGAGGGTCAGGTCCTTCTCGGAAAGGCGTGAGAGGTCGGTGCCGTCAATGACGACTCGACCTGCCGTGGGCAGGTCCAACCCTCCCAAGAGGTGCAGCAGCGTGCTCTTGCCGGAGCCGCTGGGCCCCATGATGGCGACGAACTGCCCCTTTTCAACGGAGAAGGAGACGCCCGCCAGGGCCTGCACCGCGATCTCCCCCAGATCATAGCGGCGCTCTAGGTTTTCGGTTTCAAGAATGACTGCCAAAGGCTATCCTCCGGTTCAGAGATGAGATAGTAACCCGCATCGAGAGCTACGTACAGATGGGAACGGAGCTCGGCGCACGACCCTTTAGACGTGGCGAGAAAGCGGCGAAACTCGGCTCTCGAAGCTTTGTCGAAGTCCTCAGCGATATTCGCCATGGTGGAAACAGCCGCGCGCTGCATCTGCCTAGAAGCACGGCCGGAAGGCCGGTGACACTGGGGCTGCGCCCCAGACCCCAGGTTCACGCAGCGGTAGTTTGCCCCGCCTCCCTCGACTGAGTGCGGCTTTCCGGCCGCACTCCTAGAGAGCGCTAAGTCCTGCGAAAGTGCGCCTGTCCTCGTACTTTCATAGACGAGGCTTGTCAAACTACGGGCCTTCTGCCACGCGACTAGGTCTTCGAACCTCTCCACCTTGGCTCGAGGCAATGCGCTCATACCTCGTACCTACAAGTTAAGGAAGAGGCGGAGGAGACGGTTGATGAGGTTCTCCAGGAGGCCGGAGCCGGAAGCCGCGATGCGGACGCGTTCCCCACGGGAAAGAGGGTCTGGCATCGGTCGCCGGTCTGGCTGGATCACAGGACTTCCCTGGGCGGGAGCGGCGGTGTCGGCAACGTCCATGAAGAGGACAGTGTACATGCGGCGGTCGCTGCCGGCGGCGACGCCGGCGCCGACGCGGTTCCAGCGGGGCTCTAAGACGTTTTTGCGGTGGGAAGGACTGTTCATGAAGTCGTCGCTTGCGGTCTGAACGGTGGTGAACTCGAGGGCGTTGTTCCACGCGATGTTCTCGCCCGCGGCCTTGAAACCAACCCCGAGGCTCTCCAGGAGATCGACGACGGTGCGCCCGTCAGGGGGGATCTCATGGGCAAAGTAATTGCGAGCGATCATGTCCTCGCTGCGACTGACGCCGACAACGCTAAGCCGGTTGTCTCTGGGGAGACCCGGTAACCCGTTGCTGGTGCGGCTGACGTTGGTGAGGGAGACGAGCTGGTCGGCGGGCCCCGCTTGGTCCAGCCGCGCCGAGGGACCTGCCGCCGCAGATCCATCGCAGGCCGCCAGCCCCAGGATGGCAGCGGCTAGGAGGGACACTAGCGCCGCACGCTGGACAAAGGAAGGCATCATGGACGCATGTTCCCACGGCTGCGGGGAAAACGCCAGTCCCAAGGCCGAGCTCGAATGACCAACGTCCAACGTCCAAGGTCAAGCACTCTCTTTTGACCAAGGCTGATTGCCGTCGGGTCCTCACATTTAGGCGGGATCCGGTGGGTCACGCTTCGCGCCGGTCCTGCCCCGAGTAACGCGCAGCAGCGGGCGAGGGTTACTACGGTTAGGCACGGCCGCATATCTTGCCCGGGGTCCGGGCGCTTGAGAAGCACCATGAGGTCTGAGAGAGTCACAACCAAACATCAACGGGGATGGCCTGGCATGAGCTTGCTCGTGGCCATCGGGTGCGGTTGCGCTTTCCTGGTTGGTGTCGGCGTAGGGGAAGCGGAGGCCCGCTCACCGGCCGTCGGTCCTCGGACCACGCTAGTGCTGACCCCGGACTCCTACCCGTGCTGCGTGTCATTCACGGTGAGTGGCAGCGGTTACAAACCGGGGACCGTGGTAGACCTCACCATCGAGACCCCATGCTCCAGCTATCCAGTCCACCCGGTAGTGGGGGTCGACGAGAACGGCCAGATCATACCCACCAGGTTCTCCGCGGCCGAGTCTGGCACCTACACGGTCATTGCCTCGCGGTTCATCGCCCGCGGCCAGCGACTACTTGAAGAGGCCAGCGCAGAGCTGGAGGTAACCGGGCCACTCGCCACCTGTCCCTGATCCTGTGCATCCGGTCTGGTGCGTTCAGACGCCCGGATGTTCGGTTTCTGCCCTGCACCAACGAGATAATCAAGGGCCAGCGCGCTTAGAGGGCTGAAACGGCCTTGGCGTCGCCAGGGGTCGTTATCGAGGTCGGCCCTGGGTGCAATTGGAAGCCCGCTGCCGGCTCGCTCTGACGAAGAGGGCCACTGTCAAGCCATTCCTGGACGCTAAGGGACTGGGCGGCGTCTTCAGCACTGTGCCTACAGTCGCGAAAACTCCCCCTCTTCCTTTGTGATGAACTCGAGGAACGCCGGTTCACCGCCGTCCACGACCGCCACCGCCCGCTGAATCGCGGGCCCGATGTGCTCCGGCCGCTCCACTCGTTCTGCCCAACCCCCCAGGGATCGCGCCAGGCCGAGGTACTCCCCGGTCAGGAACTTCGACCGATATTTCTCGGTTGCAAGGGGCATGTAGTGCTCGTATCCACCCATTGCCCCGTTGTTGATGAGCACCGTGAGCACCGGGATACGTTCACGCGCCTTCGTCTCCAGGTCCATCCCGCACATCCCCAACGCCGTGTCTCCCAGGCAGTGCACGACCATCTTCTCCGGCTGTGCCAGCTTGGCGCCCATAGCGACACCCAAGGAGAACCCCAACTGCGTCGAGTTGCCCCAGCCCAGGTAGCTGCGTGGCGCCGTTGCCTCGTAGAACGGCACCAGCTGATCCCGTACGTTCCCCGAATCGTGGGTCATGATGGTCCGCTCTCGCGGCAGCCTCTGATTCAGCTCCCAGAACACCCGGTAGGGGTTTAGCGGCACCTCGTCGCTCGTCAGCTTGGGCATGAACCGTCCCAGCCACTCCCGCTTCACCTGCCCGACCTCCCCTTCAACCGGATACTGCACCATGGCTCCTCGTTCGCCCAGCCGCCGCTTCACCTCTTCCACCAGCTGCGCCAGCACCAGCTTCGCGTCCCCGATCACCGCATGGCTCAGGTTGTACTCCGCATTCAGGTCCCCATCGTCGACGGTGCACTGCACGATGGTCTTGCCCGATGGCAGCGGACACGACGCCAGCGTTCGGGATAGCGACGCGCCCACGCTGAAGATCACGTCCGCTCGCGGCAGAAAATGCGCCACCAGGCCGGACACCGACGTCCCGCCGGTGCCCAGGGCCAGCCGGTGGTTCTCCGGAAACGCGCTCTTCCCCAAGGTCGTCGTCATGACGGGCGCGCCGGTCAGCTCCGCCAGCTCCCGCAGCTCGTCCCACGCCTCGGCATACAACACCCCCTGCCCCGCATGCAGCACCGGCCGCCGCGCGCTCAAGAGGATGCGGGCGGCTTCTCGTATGTCGGAGGGGTCCCCCGCGCTCCGGGTCCGCCGGGCCGGCTCATAGGCCAGCCCGTCGACCTCCTCGTTCATCACGTCCCCCGGCGTCTGCAGCAGCACCGGCCGCGGCCGGCCGCTCCTCAAGTACGTGAACGCCCGCCGCATCCTGCCGGGGATCTGGTCACCGTGGAGGATCGTGTCCGCCCACTTCGTCACGCCACGGTAGTTCGGCACCGGGTCGAAGGTGGTCGGCAGCCCCATCCGCCGCCGCTCCGGGCCCCGCGGCAGCACCAGCAGCGGCGTGGAGTCGGCATAGGCTTGGGCCACGCCCCCAAACGCGTTCTCGATCCCCGGCCCATCCTGGGTCATCGTCACCCCGATCTTGCGCCCGTCCGACGCCCGGCTGTACCCATCCGCCATGTTGATAGCGGTCCTCTCCGTCCGCGTGATGATGGGCCGTATTCCCTCCACCGCCGCCGCTTCGATCAAAGGGTTGTTCGGAAAACAGAAGACTACCTCTACCCCCTCCGCCTTCAACACCTTTGCTATCACCGTACTTCCCTTCATGCTCTCGCTCCTAACCGGGGTGATACGGAAAATCCCCTCTCCCTCTGGGAGAGGGTTAGGGTGAGGGCCAACCGGCTGCTGAGGCCTTCTGCCTACTGCCCACTTCGCCCTGCCGGTCTCACAAAAAACACGCCATCAGCGGTGACGGCCAGGCTCGCTTCTCTCGCGACGAACTCGACCTCACCCTCGTCTAGGTCCGTGAACACCGTTGTCACCGGCTCCAACGCCGTGTACCCAATGAACGCATTTCCCGAACGAACATACACCGAGGCAGTCCGGGATACCGGGTTATACGCCACCAGTGCCTTCGTCCCAGCAACAGGGTTCTCCAGGTCCCACTGCAACGATCCATCGGGCCCTTTCGTCTCCGGCACCCCCAACGAGGGCGCGATCTCGTCCAAGACCTCTGGCTCAATCGGTTGGAACACAGGCCTTGTCGCCTGTGCCTCCACGGTCTTGATCCAGCGCCCCGGCACAACCTGCCCCTCCGCCGAACGTGCCCCAACCCTAATTGACTGGCAAATCCCGCACCCCATCTGTAAGATCCGACTTTCATCGATCCCCGGCTCCAGCCCACCCATCCCCTGAGTGACCGGGGTCACCTCGTAGTGCACCACGGAAAACCCCTCTTCGTTTCCGCAGTCCATGCACACCCAATGGCCCTCGGGCATTAGTCGTGCCTCATACCTGCTGCCCCCTGCCTAAATAGCGACGTTGACCGCTGGATTGGCCAGCCTGGCATCCCCATAGAGTTGGTCAATGAATCCAGAGTCATCGATGTCCCGAAGCAAGGATGTATCCCAAATCTCGAAGGGCCCTATGAAGTTCACCGAGGGATCATGGGCGACGTCCAGGTTGTAGACGTTCCACACCGCGAGGGGGTGGGGGTACGGCTTGGGGCTCAGCAAGGCGCTCCAACCTGCGTGGAGGTGCTCGATCTCATCGTGCCCCTCGATGCCGACCAGAGGCACAAGGTGCTCCTCGAGAATGCTGCACACCCTGACTTTCTCCGTCTTGAAGAAGTGGATAGCCTCGATCATCGACTTCAGGAACGCGCTGGCCGTCTCCTCATTCGCCGACACCCACTCCCGGTTAGAGCAGATGGTCGCGTTATGGATGACGGGCAGGCTCGGTATCTCAAGCCGGTGCAGGCCTCGTTTCTCCGCCTGCAGGTCGAAGGGCAGGTCGATAGCGGCAGCAGCGGCCTCTCCTTCAGCAACCATCATCACCGCTTTGTGACAAGCCATGGGGTCCCGGTCACTTATCGCCTCGAAATGCACCTTCGAAAGGTCCACACCCGCGACCTGGAGGGAATGGCGCATGTTTCCCGCCACGCAGGGCGCGGAGCTGGTGGTGATCACCCGCTTTCCTTCCAGATCCAATGGCGTTTTGATCTCCTGCCACGCCACCATCCGGTCGTCCCAGTCGTTCTGAGCCTGGGCCAGGTAGACAAACCGCTTGTCGCCCTGCGCCCGGTAAATATAGGTCTCGTGATGAAGCCCGCTGATGAAGTCGAAGGTCCCATCCAGCAGCTTCGGCGCACGGTCCCGGTTGGTATACACGACCCCATCTTTGTTCGGGATACCCGTAGCGTCGATGTGGAGTTCGAAGCCGTGTTTCTGGGTTACTCCCGATTCCCGCCAGACGGAGAGAAAGGGCATGTGGGAAATAGAGCTGCAGATCATGCGCACGACCGGGTTGATCATCGATGGGCCTCCTTCATCGGTGGTGCTCAACGCGCCCGCTTGAAATGCCTCAAACGGGAGGCGACCATGCAACAGTACATCGCCCGGCGGCTCCTGCTCAACATCCCCGTCCTGATGTGTCGTGACTCCTCCGCTCCGTCATTCGGCTAGTTGTCGCTAGCTGGCAGGTGTAGGGTAGGCGCCTCCGCCTGCCGCCTGATGCCGAGGGGCGCACGAGGGTGCGGCCCCTCCTTTATGCTTTACCCGTGCGCCTTTCTCCTACAGCACGCGTCCTCCTCTCCCTGTACATCCCTTCCATGATCATGTCCTTCGGCCAGGGCATGATCGTCCCCACCATCCCCGTCCTCGCCCAAACCTTTGATGTCTCCGTTGGGATGGCCGCCCAAGCCGTCACCGCCCAGCTCGTCGCCCGGGTCCTGGGCCTCTTTCCTGCTGGCATGCTTATCGACCGCGTCGGCCGGCGTCCCCTCCTCATCGCCGGGCCCATCATCATCGCGGGGGGTGCAGCCGCCACGGCGCTGACGCCGGAGTTCTGGCTCCTTCTCGCCGGCCAGTTTGCGACAGGGATCGGCAGCACCCTGTGGCAGACGGCGCGGGAGATCGCCGCGGTGGATGTCGTCCGTCCCGAACAGCGCGGCCGCATGATGAGTGGCTTCATGGGGATGCACTCGGTGGGAACCGCCACAGGTCCCGTCTTAGGCGGTCTCCTGACTGATACGTTCAATTTCCGGGCCGTGTTCTGGGTCTACACCCTCATGGCCTTTATCACCCTCGCGATCTCCTTGAGACTTCAGGAAACGGGGCCGCGGAGGGCAACAGCATCGCCTGTCGGGGCCCTCTTGCCTGAGCCTGTCGAAGGCCGGCGCGCTACCCTCTTCGACTTCGGCCGCCTCTCCGAGGTCGATCCCTACTTCCGCGTCACCTACATCATCATCGTCATCAACACCTTCGTGGCCATGATGCGCAGCACCTTGATCAACAGCATGCTCCCCCTCTACGTCGGGGTCCAGCTGGGCTACTCCTCCACGGACGTCGGCACCCTCTTTGGCCTCTACGGTCTCGTCAACGTTCTTATGATCGCCCCCACCGGCATGCTTATGGACAGCTTGGGCAGGAAAGCCGTCGTGGTCCCCAGCACCTATCTGGCCGCCTTCGCGTTCTTCGCCTTCCCCCTGACCACCCAGATGCTCCCTCTATCGATCCTCACCGGCCTCGTCGGCGTCGCCACAGGCCTGGCGTTGGGGACCATGGCCACTTACACCTACGACGTCATCCCCGAGCACGCTCGCGGGCGCCTCCAGGCTACCAGGCGTACCATCGCCGAGGCCGGTGCCATCCTCGGCCCCATGCTAGCGGGCGTCGTTGCGGACGCACGGGACCCCGGCACTGCCTTTTGGTGCTTCGTCCCCCTTCAACTCGCTTCCGGCTTGGCGATAACCTTCCTCGCGAAGGAGTCGCTGCATCGTGTCAGAACCAGAACCTCACGCGCCGAGAGGAAGGAGTCGGCTAGCTGAGGCTGAGGGGCAGCTGGGCCTGGGCATGAGACGAGAACGTAGGTTACCCGCCCCTCCTGAGCACTGACGCCGGCTTCGGTCGCGATGGATAAATAGCGGGGGTGGGGGCGCTAGCCGCGGAGCATCCGAGGGCGGGTGGGCGGGCCCACCATCCGGGGGAGGGGCATTCTCTCGGGAGCTTGGTCGATGAACGGGCCCAGCAGCGGAACGTGTCTCAACGCCAGGAATGCCACTTCTGATAGAATAGTGACCGAGCTCTTCTATCAACCACCGGAGGATCAAGTGGCCAAACCCATAGAGATCACTGAAGCGACCTTTGAGAGCGACGTCCTCAACCAGCCCGGCCCGGTACTGGTCGATTTCTGGGCGCCGTGGTGCGCCCCCTGCCGCCATTTGGCCCCTATCGTGGAGGAGCTGGCGGGCGAATACGAAGGGCGCGTCTCCTTTGCCAAGGTCAATACCGACGAATCGCCGAACGTCGCCGCGCGCTACGGCATCTTCAGCATCCCGACCCTCATCGTATTTAAGAACGGGCAACCGGTGAAGCAGTTGGTTGGCCTGCGGCCAAAGCGGGACCTCAAGACCAGCCTGGACGAGTCCCTCGTCTAGCGTTCCGGCGGGGCCATGGCAGTTTGGAGCGGGCGACCTCGCTTGGCGGCATCCCTTGACCCCGCAACCGGCATGACACGATTACGGCATAGCCACGATGCCTGACCGCACTGTCGACGTCGCCGTCATTGGCGCTGGCCCCACCGGCATGACGTCTGCTATGTACACTGCCCGTGCCGGCCTCAAGACACTCTTGATCGAACGGCTTATCCCAGGCGGCCAGATCGCCACAACCTCAACGGTCGAGAACTACCCGGGCTTCCCCCAGGGGATCGAGGGACCCGACCTCAGCGAGGCCATGGCGCGCCACGCCAAGAGGTTCGGCGCTGAATCCCTCGCCGCCGAGGTCCAAGGCCTCAAGGTCCGCGGAGACGAACGGGTTGTCCAGACTGACGACGGCGACGTCATGGCAAAGGCGGTCATCATTACCAGTGGCGCCGACCACAACCGCCTGGGCGTGCCGGGCGAGATGGAGTTCATGGGTAAGGGGGTGTCCAACTGCGCCGTCTGCGACGGCGCCTTCTTTGGCGACATGCCCGTTGCCGTGGTGGGCGGCGGCGATGCTGCCCTGGATGAAGGGCTGTTCCTCACCCGCTACGCCTCCCGGGTGACCGTGATCCACCGGAGGGACCAACTCAGGGCGGGGAAGATCCTCCAAGAGCGCGCTTTCGCCGCTCCCAATATGGATTTCATTTGGGACACAGTGGTCGAATCCATCAACGGGAACGGGCTCGTGAATTCCCTCAGCCTCAAGAACGTTCACACCGGGGGTTCCTCCCACCTAGATGTCGACGGCGTGTTCATTTACATCGGCCTCTCGCCCAACACCGACTTCCTGAAAGGATTGCTCCCCATGGATGCCGGCGGCCATCTGGTCGTCGACGCCTGGATGGAGACCAAGATCCCAGGCGTCTTCGCGGCAGGGGATGTCCGCCAAAGGGCTGCCAGACAGGTCGTGTCTGCCGCCGGCGATGGCGCTACCGCCGCCATCGCGGCCCGCCGGTATTTGGCCGCTCTGCAGTCTAACAATCCGAGACGGGCCACGAGTGCGGTTCGCGGTTCATAGTCTTGGGTTCCGCCCACCCGAACGCCTGAAACCAGTCCACCCCCAACAGAAAACCTCGAACTCTGAACTCCTACGCACGTCCCCTATAATGAGTCCATGCTCAAGACGCACACCTGTGGGGAGCTGACCCGATCCCATCAGGGTCAACGGGTCACCCTCGCCGGTTGGGTACATCGCCGCCGTGATCACGGCGGCCTCGTCTTCATCGACCTCCGAGACCGCGCGGGCTTGACTCAAGTCGTCTTCAATCCGGAACTGGCCCCCGAAGCGCATCAAATCGCCAGAGATCTCAGAAATGAGTTCGTCCTGCAGGTCAGCGGCCAGGTTTGCCAGCGGCCAACGGGCACAGAGAACCCGCGCCTTTCGACCGGGCACATTGAGGTGGTCGCAGCTCAGGCCGATATCCTAAACCCATCTAAGACACCGCCTTTTTATATCAATGAGGACGTCGAGGTAGAGGAATCCCTGCGCCTGAAGTATCGGTACCTGGACCTGCGCCGCCACAGCATGCAGCAGCACATCATTCTTCGTCACAGGGCAGTCAAATACATCCGGGACTACTTGGACGAACGCGGCTTCCTGGAGATCGAGACGCCCATCCTGATTAAGAGCACGCCTGAAGGCGCCCGAGACTATCTCGTGCCCAGCCGCCTCTACCACGGCAAATTCTACGCCCTGCCTCAATCACCCCAGCAGTTGAAGCAACTGCTGATGGTTGCCGGATATGAGCGTTATTTTCAGATCGCTCGCTGTTTTCGGGATGAGGACCAGCGGGCGGACCGCCAGCCAGAGTTCACCCAGTTGGACCTGGAGATGAGCTTCGTCGAAGAGGAGGACATCCTGGGGCTCGTGGAAGGGATGCTGAGCGGCATGGCCAGGGCCTTGGTCCCCAACGTCCGGAGCCCAAACCCCTTTCCGCGGCTGACCTACCATGAAACGATGCTGAAGTACGGCAGTGATAAGCCCGACCTACGCTTCGGGCTAGAGATCGCGGACCTCACCGACCTCTTCGTGGACACCGAGTTCGGGGTGCTAAAACATGCCGAGACCATCCGCGCCTTCGCAGCGCCCGGCTGCGCCAGCTATTCGCGCCGCCAAGTGGACGAGCTCGCGGAGCTGGCGAAATCTTACGGGGCCGGCGGCTTAATGACCATTGGGCTCGAGGAGGGCGACCAGTTCCGGTCACCGGTCGCGCGTTTCCTGAACCCGGAAACGGTACCGGTCATCGCACAAAGGACAGGGGCGAAGGCCGGTGATCTCGTGCTCATCGTCGCCGGCGAGAAGAAGCAGACCGCCGAAGTGCTGGGCTCTCTGCGCCACGAGATGGGCCAGCGCCTCGGCCTCGCCGACCCAGACCAGTTGGCCTTCGGTTTCGTGCTGGACTTCCCCCTCCTGGAATGGAGTGAAGAGGACAACCGCTGGTATGCCATGCATCATCCCTTCACCAGCCCCCAAGAGCAGGACATCGGCCTGTTAGAGACGAATCCAGGCAAAGCCCGCGCCCGCGCCTATGACATCATCTGCAACGGCTACGAGCTGGGTGGAGGGAGCATTCGTATCCACCGACGGGAGGTCCAGGCCCGGATGTTCGAGCTGCTGAATCACTCTCCAGAGGAGCAGGAGGCTCGCTTCGGCCACATGCTCGAGGCCTTCGAGTATGGTGCTCCTCCCCATGGGGGCATCGCCCTCGGGATCGACCGAATCGTCATGCTCCTGGCTAAGGCCCCCAACATTCGGGAGGTCATCGCCTTTCCCAAGAATCAGAGTGCCATGGACCTCATGACTGACTCGCCTTCTGAAGTTCCCGTGGAACAGTTGCGGGAGTTGGGGGTTATGGTCCTCAGTGAGTAGGGTACACTGATACGTAGTGACGTATTTTCCCGTAGCTCCCTGTAGGAGGACGGAATGATGAAGCGCTTCGCCTCGGTATTGCTCCCCTTCCTGGCGACCATCGTGACTGCGTGCGCCGGCGCCGGCGCACGCAGTCACGATGGTCGC
>CAZPYZ010000017.1:0-1576 GCA_964590215.1 uncultured Dehalococcoidia bacterium
CGAGCCCGAGCTATGAGGAAGCCTTTGCCAGGGACGTCACTTCAGAGTGTCGGAACCGTCCGAGGTCGACCCTTACCCTTGCCCTCTCTCTCCAGGGGGAGGGGAGTCCGGGGAGAACAGGGACAGATCCTCGTCCTGAGTGCCTTCGTGCTGGTAGTCATCGTGTTCCTGGTGATGCTCGTGACCTCGGCGGCCCAGCTCCACGCCGCTCAGGCCCAGACGGAGAAAGCGGCGGAGCTCGCGGCCAGGTCCGGCGCCATCGCATTGGGTGATCAGCTCTCCGGTGTGAGCCCTCACATCGCTGATTGGGACGAATTCGTACAAGGGCTGGTGGATGCAGGCCAGGGCGCGGCCCAGGACATCGCGACTAGGAATGGCGCGGACGAGGCCCAGGTCATCTTCAACTCCCCTTGGGAGATAGAAGTGGTTGCTACCAAGCACGTCCATCTCTTCGCCGGGTTCGTCCCAGAGGTTACCCTCACTGCGACGGCCGCGGCCCGCGCCCTGGCCCGGGAAGTGCCCACATCGTGACACTGCGCCGGAAGTGGAAGCACGCCGGGAGGGCGGTGGGGCTGTCCCTAGCCGTAGCCGTGCTCGGGTCCATGCTCCCGGCTCACCACGCGGCCGCCGGGCCCGTGTCTGCGCCTGTGGAGCGGGTCACGGACGAGGCCGCTCAGTTCGTGGTAAGCGTCCTCCCCCGCAAGGGGGACCCGGCCCGCGGCCTGCTTGATGCCCGGTTCAATGCAGCCTTCAAACCCCTGGCGGAGGAGTTAGGTAAACCGCCCGCGCCAGACGTCAACCAGCTAGTGGTCAAGTTCAACCAGCGGTTCAAGGAGGCCTGGCCTGACGCACGCAGCTTCGCGGAAGCCATGAAGGATGAGAATGACGTCAGGGCAGCGGCCGGCTGGTTCCGCCAGCAGCTGAGAGAGACGCTGACCGAGCCGCTGGCGGCGCAAGCCTCCGTTTCAGGCGGTGCGATGATTACTTGGCCCGAGGGTGGGTTTTGGCAGGAGCGGCTGCCTCTCCCCATGCTGCCCAACTGCGGGCCTCCCCCATTGCCGCAGCCACCGGCCTGCCCGCTTCAGGTCAAGGGCATCGCGCCCCCCGGACTCCCCTTCGAGCTGGCCGCAACCAGCGATGAGTTCACCTGGGAGGGCCTGGGCCGGCCACAACGCTGGCGGCCGTTAGTGGATGCCGATGGCTACTGGGTCGTGAGCCCAAACCCTCTTTTTCAAGTCCAGGGCCCAAACCCCTTGCCGTTGGCCCTGCGGGACCAAGCAAGCCGGATCTGGACTGACTGCGCCCCATCCACTCCCTCCTGTGTGGGCGGAGGACAGCCGCATTCAGGGGCCGTTCGAGTACGGTTCAGCCGCGGGCCGCTGCTTCACCTCATGTACGACCTGGCTATCGGGGGCACATTCGATGACCTGCTCCAGGGCCCCGTCACCGGATCGTCGCTGCTCTTCGCATGGGGACTGGTCAATTTGCCAGTGTTGCGGGCTAAGTACAGGGAACTGTCGCAGACCGCGGTCAGCCTGGCCCAGACCTTGGCGAGACGCCTGGCGTCGGCGTCCCG
>CAZPYZ010000017.1:1586-14195 GCA_964590215.1 uncultured Dehalococcoidia bacterium
CAGCGTCATGGTGAACCCCAGCACGCGCGCAGAAGTCACCGCCGCGCAGGAGTATCTCGGACTGATGGTGATGGCATCCGAGATGGGGCGCTCCTTCGTGGACCGGGCCGGCAACCTGGCAGTCGCCCAGGAAGACCTGCGGGCAGCACTGGACCGTCTTTTCCCCAAGCAGGGGGATCTCTACGCCCGATTGCGAGAGAAGTTGACCCAGCGGGGGCTGGACCCCAGCATCGCAAACCGGCTGCAGGCCCACGCGACGTTCGCCGCAAACACGGAAAGGCGGGGCCAGGGTTGGCAGTGCCCAGCCCCAACCCGCTGGGGCATCACACCCGACTGCCTCCGCTCCTCGGACCTGAGGAGCCTGATGGAGTTCAGGGACCGGGACTTCTCCTTCAGGGCCGGTCCAGACGTCCCGAACCTGGTGCGCAATGACCTGCGGGTGCTGCTCTGGGACTTCAGAGCAGTGGTCCATGAGAAGGCGTATGAGGGGAACCCGGAGGCCTTCGGAGCGCTGTGGGAGTCCGTCAAGGTGGACGTGTATCGCGGCGTGTTCGAGTGGGTGCTGCAACAGGGATTTTTCGAGCTGCGCCTGGCCTATACCAGGGCGCCATCTTTGGGAGATAACGAGATATCGGACCTGGTGATTCAACTGATGCCCGAAATCATCGACGCCGACATGCTGGAGGGATTCATGCGGGCAAGCTACCCGCTCGGCACTCCTCGCCCGCCGAGCGCTGCAGCAGCGTTCGCTGACGCCATGGCTTCTCGTTTCATTCGGATCCGCAACGCCACGGACCCCCTATAGCATGGACGAACCCTGGCGGACCATCGTCCTGGGACTCGAAGCGTATTGGCGCATCATCGCCCTCGCGGTAGAGGTCCTGGCCCTCTACCTGTCGTGGCGGTTCAACTGGGGCCTGCGTTTGGTCACATGGCTTTACCGGCGCCTCACGGGCCCGGTCTCGCAGCAGCCTGGCAGGCTACGCTCCCGCATCCGCCGGGAACTCCTGCAGGGCGCAACGTCCCTTTCGTTGCTGCGGGGTACTGCGTGGGAAGAGCACAGGGTGCTCCAGAGCCTCCTGCTGAGCGCGCTGGCTTTATTTTCGATCCTGGTCCTGATTCGCGGGACTGAGGGAGTCCTGGACTCGGCCGTGGCGCTGGCCGTCACCGTGCTGGGGCCACTGTGGGGCCTCGCCATTCTCAATTATGTGGTGTATCCCATTGTCGCCAGGCGCGCGTTCGACCGGCAGGTCCCCGAGGCCTTGATGATCATGAGCGAGGAGGTACGGGTCGGGCGGTCCCTGGAACAGGGGCTGTACCGGGTGGTGCAACACCTGGGCGAGCCCCTGAGGACGGAGTTCAGCAGAGTCCAGCTGCGAGTCGCGGCCGGTTCGGTGCCCGTTGAGCAGCTCCTGGTGGACCTGGCGGGCAGCGGGACCTACCGAAATCGGGACCTGGAGATGGCCGCCGTTTGCCTCATGGCCACCAAGCCCCTGGGCGGCGACGTCGCCAAGCTGCTGGGCGACCTCGCCCGCACCGTCCATCGCCGTCGTGAGATTGAGCTGGAGATCGGCCACATCCTGGCGGCCGGCAAGGTATCCGCCCTGCTCCTCACCTGCATCATCGGCCTGGCCGAGCTGGCCATCCTTTTTGCATTGCCCGTGGCCTTCAGCGGGTTCGCAGTGGCGGAGTACAAGCGGCTGTGGGACTACTACGATGGCCGCACCTGGCTCCTGGCCATCGGCTTTCTCTTCACCACCGGCATCGTCTTGACCTTACGAGTCCTGGCGCGGCGAGCCTGACCTTGGACCTCTCCCTGGACCTCTCCCCCTTCCTCTGGTTCATCTTCCCCATCGGCACGCTGCTGGCCGCCTGCGTCCTGGAAGCGAAGCTGCTTATCAGCCTGGCGCGGGGGTCCGTCCCTCGTCTCCTCACCCGTTTCGCGGTAACGCATCCCATCACGAACCTGGCTTTTCCTGCGGCCCGTTGGCCCTTCGGGTTCGACACGGCCTCGATAGGCCGCCAGCTGGCCTTCATGGGCTTGCCCATGTCCCCGGAGGGGTTCCTCCGGGTCAAGCACCTGAGCCTCTACCTGGCCCTCCTCTTCGGGGTCTCCCTGTTCGCCTTGGTGCTTGGGCAGGACGAGCTTGCCTACGTCATCGAGCGACTGCTCCAGGGCAGAGAGGTCGACCTCGCCATGCCTTCCATGGAGTTCACCCGGGGCTTGCTCATCGCCACCGCGGGCCCGGCGGTGCTGGCGGGCTGGTTCGCCCCCGACTTCTGGCTGCGGCAGCAGAGCGGGAGGCGCCGGCGAGAGATCCTGGAGCAGATGCCAGACTTCTTGGAGCTGCTGGCGGCCTCCATGAACGCCGGCGCCGAATACGAACGAGCGCTGGAGATCATCGCCCGGACCATGGGGGGCCCCCTGGCCAGAGAGCTCCGGCTCACCATTGTTGAACGGGAGCTGGCCGTACCCAGGAGCAAGTACATGCAGGCCTTCGCCACCAGGGCGACCATGCGCGCCGATCTTGCCCATCTCCCTTCCACCACGGACAATGGCAGATACGGCGCCACTCGGGCCCTGGTCCTCGATCCCGAGACCTGGATCGTGGACGAGTTCGCTAGAACCGTGGACCAGGCCACCGACCTGGGCACGTCCCTTCAGGTTACCTTGCGAGACCAGGCGGCAAGGATGCGGCAGTATCGTTTCGCGAAGGCCCAGGAGCTGGCCCGGGCCTCTTCGGTAGGGGTCGCGTTACCCCTCGGCCTGATGGTGCTGGGGATGTTGGGCACCATCCTCATCAGCTTGTTTTACACCGGGCGTCAGGCCCTTACCGGATTCGCGGGCTTCTGATGACCGGTCCAGCGTGCAGTGGCCGTCTGGTGGAGGACCGGCGCTCAGGACCGCCTGGAGGGGACGCGGAGGAAGCGGTCCGAGAGGACATCGCCATGCGGGTGTCCGCTGCCGTTCAAAGCGACCCCGAGCTGCTCGACCTCTTCCAGCCCGTGGAAGGCATCCCCGGCCCTGCTACCTTGGAGCGGCGCCGCCGACGACTGAGGACGCTCATCGAGCGGATCGCAGCAGAGGTCCAGGCGTCCATCCCAGGAGCGTCGCGCTCGGCCTTCGTCGATAGCCTCTTGGATGACATCCTGGGCTTCGGGCCCATCGAGGAACTGCTCCACGAGAACGACGTAGAGGACGTCCACGTCAACGGGTTCAGCAAGGTCTTCGTGAAACGACGAGGCAAGGACCCGGAGGAAGCCCGCAGCAAACGAGACGGACGGCCCATCCGCTTCCGTAACGAGGAGCACCTGAAGAACATCGTGCTCCGCCAGCTCGCCAGGGTGAACCGCCGCGTCGATGAGAGCAGCCCTCTGGTGGACGCGCAGCTGCCGGAATCCAAGCACCGCATCAACGTCATCATTCCGCCCCTGGTTTCCAGGGACATCGGCTGGAGCGTGACCCTCCGTTTCCGCCCGGAAGAACCTCCTACCTGGCTGCAATTGCTGCTGTGGGGAACCTGGGACCTGAGGACGGCGGTGCTGCTGGCCCTGGCCGTCAAAGCCAGACTCAATATCCTGGTGTGTGGGGGGTCGGCCGCCGGTAAGACGACCCTCCTCAACGTGCTCGGGAGCTTCATTCAGCGAGAGCACCGGGTCGTGACCATTGAAGACACACTGGAACTGAACCTGAGACCCATTGATGCCCCGCGCGACCGGGAGGTGCAAGATACCGCCCAGGACCGCAGCCGGGAGTTGATGCTGGAAGACCTGCCGAACCATATCACGCTGTTAACCCGGCCGGCCAACGCCGAGGGACGCGGCGCCGTCTCCATGCGAGAGCTCGTCACCAACGCCTTGCGCATGTCGCCCACCCGTCTCGTCATCGGAGAGGTCAGGGGTGTCGAAGCCCTGGACATGCTGCAAGCTCTCAACACAGGGCAGGACGGAGCCTTGGGGACCATCCATGCCCGCAGTGCCGATGATGCTGTCTACCGGCTGGTGTTCCTTGTCCTCATGGCAGGGCTTCAGCAACTCCAGATGGAGCAGATCAGGGCATTCCTGGTCCATAACGGCATCGACCTGATCGTGCACATGGAGCGCTCCGAAAGCGGCGCCCGTAAGATCGCCGAAGTGGTCTGGCTGCGCAAGCGCCTGGGAGCAGGGGATAAGCGGAACTTGCTATTGCGCGCTGCCTCTGGTGGAGGCATCCTCGACCATGTTGCCCTGGCCGAGTTCCTCGCCGAGGACGACCCCGAGGATAAGCAGATCAAGCAGAAGCTGGCGCGCGCCTTCCCCAATCCGGCCAGGCTTGCCTTCCTCGAGAAGCTGGTTACGGCAAGCGCGGATGATGAGTTGACGCCCGACGACTTCCGTTCGGCTATCCTGTTTTTGAGCGGTGAAGAAGCCTTCGAGGCGGGCCCCACAACGGTGGACGCGGAGCGGCAGATCGTGGACGTGGCGAATCTCCTGGAAGTATGGCGACAGGAAACCCTCACCGCGGGCGCACAACAGTGTGACTCGGCCACGGTAGACCTGATTGAACGATTCCTCGACGATGACGCCACTCGCCAGGTCTGGGAGAAGTTCCGCGGACCGCAGCCACGGCTGCAGCCGCCCGTCACCTTGGAGATTCCCAGGGTGGTAGCCCCGACAACGGCACCGGAACATGGAGAGCCCCCAACGCCAGTCGTGGCCCTTCCCGTTCCGGCTCCGGCCCGCCAACCGGACGGTGCCGTGCCTCGGGGATACTACCTAGAGAACGCCGAGGGGCAGCGCTGGACCATCACCCGGCAGCCCTGGTACATAGGCCGCGGCGGCGGGGTCAGCACCCCCGACACGGACTTGAGTTCCGAGTGGGGGTATGCCTACGTGCACCGCCAGCACTGCAAGATCAGCTTTGACCCCTCCCAGAATGCCTGGCTCCTCACCCAACTGGGCGAGCGGCGGGGCACCGAGGTGGCGGGGAAGGGTGACCTCGATTCGGGAGAGTCGGTGGAGCTTGAGGAGGGGGATGAGATCTGGATTGCTGGGGGCCGCGTGCGGCTCTGGTTCCGAAGGGAGTAAGGATACGTAAGTGAGGAAGTTTGGAAATAAGGAAATGAGAGTCATCGGCGCGCGACGATACGTCCCCAGCGGAACCTCGGACACTTGGGACAGTATGAAAGCGGCAGGAGGGTTCGTAGTGAGCGCTTTAGCGCTCCCGGGGCCTGGGCGGCGGGCTGAAGCCCGCACTACGAACTTCCTCGCAGGCTCACGTTTGGGCAGACCGCCGCTCCTAGCAGTGCCGGGAGGCCGATTGTAGGTGCGGAATAAACAGGACCGGAGGCGGGCGGCAACGGTGGTCAGGACCCTGACCGCGGGGGTGATCGCTCTAACGGCAACGGTCTTGCCTTGGCTGCCTGCCGCCGCCGAGGGACCCCTGGAGATCGCCGCCATCACGCCAACGGACTTCCCCCGGGTCCGCCTCTACCTGAATGCAACCGACCGGTCGGGAAACCCGGTGACGCTCCGGGGAAGCGACCTGAGCGTCACCGACAGCGACGAACGGATCGAGGCTGGGGCAGTGCAGGTAACTAGCGCAGAAACGGCGCCGGTGGCTCTCGCGCTGCTCGTCGACTCCAGCAACAGGGACTGGTTGGAGCCCATGGGTGGCTCTTCCGGCTTCGAGGCTCTGAAGCGCTCCGGCGGCTTCTTTCTGGATAGCTTCCCTCAGGGACACCAGCTTCAGGTCCTGAGCTACGACAAGATACAGGACTCCACATTGGGCCTGGAGGGCACTCCAGCGGGACCGAAGGCCCGCCTCCAGGCCCTGGGACCCCACGCCCGGACGTGGCTGTACGACCGCGTGGATTTCTCATTGGACCTCCTGCGCAGGGCGGACCGCATAGACCGCAGGGTCCTGGTGGTCGTCGCTGACGGCAACGACGTGGACAGCGACATCACCGGGCAGGCGGACTTTGTTGGGACCCTCGCGCTGAAGGCGAGGACCCTGGGCGTCAACATCTTCGTGATCGGGTCGGGCGCGGAGGTCCGGGAGCGTCTCCTACGGCCCCTGGCGGAGCGCACGGGCGGGTTATTCCAGTTGTCCTCCACGCAGCAATTGGACCGCGCTTTCCAAAGGATTACTGACACGTTGCGGCTCCAAACGGTAGTGACCTACCTTGCTCCATGTACCGGGAGAGTCCACAACATCACCGTGGCCGCGCCAAGCCTGAACGCCCAAGCTACGCGGCAGTACGAAGCAGGGGAGACGGCGCCCCAGGTCCGGATTTCCGGACGGCGGGTGTCCGACAGCGACCATGAGATCGCGGTGGACGTCGCGCCGTCTCGCTGCCCGTTGAAGCCGCCGGGCGTATGGTTGGACCTCGGGGCGGGCGGCACCTTGGAGCCGATTAGCCAGGAAGGGGATAAGTACCTGTTTCAGCTCAGCGCCCGCCAGCGGAACCTGCCCAACGGCCGGTACCTCGTTAGAGGCGTGGCCACCAACGGGCTGGAAGGCCGTTCCAGCGAAGCCTATGAGTTTGAATGGACGTGCAGTCCGGCCTGGGCCTGTTCCGGCACACCGCTGCCGGCCTTGGGCTTGGCGGTGGTCCTCTTCTCCGCGGTAGGCGCGGGGTTCATCGTCCGCGAGCTCCGGCGCCCAAGGGCCGTGGACGCATACCTGCAGCCGTACTACGAGCGTGGCGGCGCCCTCATCTGGCCCGAGGGCACCCAGTTCTATCTGAAAACCTTGACCACCATCGGCCGCACGGGCGGCGCCGATATCCCCATCCCCACTCAGTTCAAGAACATCCCCGGGCAGGCGGTGCGCCTGGCTGCCAAGGGTAAGGGAGACGACATGCACTTCGACGTGCGCGTGGAATCGGAGAACCTCCACGTGTGGATCGACCGAAAACCGGTTTCTAAAGAGAACCGCACCCTGCGTGAGGGTGGAGTCCTCGCCATCGAGGGCCTCAGCTTCAGGCTCATGCGCAGAGAGCCCACCCAAGCCTGGATCAGCGACGCTTCCTCTGCGCCGTAGGATGAGGGGCCAGACCACCGCCGCACGCTTTCTCCTGATCCTGCGCCAAACCCATGGGGGCGTATTGCATGCGCCCCCTGGTGCATACGCTCGACAGCACGGCATCGGGCCGGCCAGGCTCGCGTTCCCCCAGGCGCCGGCGGTTTAGACGGCACACGAAACAATGGCGAGGATCGGCGGCTTCGAGCTAAAGGGCCGGGCCGGCGTTGGGGGGATGGGAGAGCTCTTCTTCGCGACCCGGGCGCAGGAGGTGCCCGGGTTTCCCAAGGGCCAATCGGTGGTCCTGAAATGGGTGCCAAACTCTAACACCCGCTGGCTCTCTGCCCTCTACCACGAGCTGGAGGTGCTGTGCCAGTTCCGAGAGCTCAACCTGGCGCGCCTGGCCGCCCTTCATGGAGTCGGGATTGCCCATGCTCAGGCGGCCGGCCTCGACTCTGACGGCAAGTGGGTCTATGTCGAAGAGGGTGTTGTCCAGGGGGATGATTGGGAAGAGCCGGAGCCAGTGATGCGGACGTTCATCGTGCTGGACGACATCAAGGGGACTTCCCTGCGCGCATACCTGAGCGAGAAGAAGCGGCAGCGCATCGGGGAGCGGGAAGCGTCGATGGTTTCGCTGCGGCTGGCGCAGCTCCTCAGGGTTCTCAACGAAGATGCCTATGTCCTCCACAACGACTTGAAGCCGGACAACATCATCATCGGGCCCGGCGCGGACCCCTTCCGGGTGACCCTCATCGACTACGGAATCAGCATCCCGCTGAATGAGCAGCTGGAAGCCGAGGGGCAGCCCCACGAACTGGCGTACTGGGGCGTCCAGGAGTTTATGGCACCCGAGAAACGCGGTGGGGGGCGCGATACCCCGGACGCCCATTTGGACTGGCGATCGGAGCTGTGGTCCTTAGGAGCCGTGACCCTGGCCATGGTGGGAAGGGCGGACCTGCTCAGGCAGGCCCCGTCAACCATGCTTGACGATCTGCAGGGCATCGCTCCTCCGCTCCAAGCCTTCTTGCGGGGGGCCTTGCGCTCAAGCCCGAACGACCGCTACGCCAGTTGGGACCAGGTAGAGGAAGACTTGAGGGCGTGCACCCGCGTGCTATCAGACGAGGAGCCCCAAACGGGAAGAACCTGGAGGTTTCCTTGGCCCTGGCGATAGGGGACGAAGCTGTCACCGCCTTTGGCCTGCATCACCGGGGCAGGGTTCGGGACGACGACCAGGATTATGTCCTCTTCTGGGGCGCTCCTGGCGTGCACACTGGGCCGCCGGACGCCGAGGAGCACCTGGACCCACGCCCCGGCTCGCGGCTGCTGAGCGCAACCCGGCTGTTCATCCTGGCCGACGGCATGGGAGGCTTAGAAGAGGGCGCCCGCGCAGCCCGCACCGCGTGCCATGGCGTCTTCGATGCCTTTCGCGCCTATGCCAAGCAGTTCAACCGGCAGGCCATGGCCTATCTCGGGGACCAGGCAACGAGGGATGGGTTGGCGGACTGGGCCGACCCCCTGGTGCCACACCTCACACCGGAGCTGGTCGCCGAGGCGCGGCGAGTCCTCGCAAGGAGTTTCGAGGCTGCTAACCAGCCCCTCTGGAGAAAAGGGGGGGGGAGGTCGGGCGCAGCCCTGGTGGCGGCGACCATCTGTGATCACCAGTTGCTCATCACCGCCGCCGGCGACTGCCGGGCCTACCTCATCCCTCAGGCTGGGAGGCCACAACTCCTCACCCAGGACGACAACCTGGCCTGGGACGCAACGGCCTCAGGACGGTTGACCTACGCTGAGGCGGTAGGCGAGGGGCTGGCCAGCCGTCTGACCAAGTACCTGGGCATGGCCCCCGACCTCCAACCCGCAGACTATGCATTAGGCCTGGCTGCAGGCGGGCGGATCGTCTTGTGCAGTGACGGTCTGTATGGCTCTTTCGACGACGAGCGCAGCCTCGCCAGGCTGGCGCGGGGAGGAGGCCCTCAGGAGGCGGGTCAGCGATTGCTGGAAGGAGCCCTCAACCGCGGCGGTCACGACAATATCGCCGTGCTGGTGGTCGACATCCCTGCGGTACAGGGTCCGCCTCCCGGCGTGTTGGTCACCCCGACGCCGGTGCACCGCCGCAAGCCCGCCTTCGCCGCCCGGCTGCGCCAGTGGCGGCGCAGGGCAGCCGCCGAGCGGTGGGGGACCAAGGCCGCGCTGGCGTCGGTACTCCTTGCGGGCTTGGGGGGCGCACTGCTCCTCGCGGTGGGAAACCCATTCCTCGGAACCTCTGGATCTTCCTCTGCCACCGAGGATCGGCAGAACGTGCCGAGGGCCACGGCCACCCAGGAAACGGCATCGTCGAACGTCGGGCAAGCGGTTTTTGGAGGCGGTGGCACCGCTGACTTAGGGGACGCCGGCCAGTGCAGAGCCGCCGAACTGCAGGTGTGCCCGCGCCGCGGCGAAACCCTGGACAGCCTCGCGCAACGCCTTGGCCTGAACCCCGACCAACTCGCCGAGGTGAACCAGAACATCCCCCGGACAAGCCCGCTGCGCGGCGATGTCCCGGTCCTCCTCCCCCGGTCAGTGTTGTTCCCTGCCGCGCCAGTCCGGGCCTTAACCCCCACCTTACCCACTTCCACAGCCATCCCCTAAACGGCTCGCTCGCGGAAGGCCCCACCTGGGAGCGCAGGCATCCTGCCTGCCCTTTCCCCACCCTGGCAGCCTGGAAGGCTGCGCTCCCAGGCACACCACGCCCGCCGTGGTACCGCCGGCCGCTACCCCTTCAAAACGGAAACGTCTCCCCACCGCCGACTGAGAGCACCTGCCCGCTGATGTACCCGGCATCGTCCGAGGCCATGAAGGCGATCGCCGCCACGATCTCCTGGACATTGGCCGGCCGGTTGAGCCCCAGGCTCAGGGGCCGCTCCTCCCGGTTACCGGCCTCGTCGACCGGCTGCTGGATCGCCGCCTCCGGCGGCACCTCGGTCTTTACGACGTGTTCGAACCCGTAGTCCCGCGGTAACCACTGCTCCTTCCCCTGGTTCAGGGAGGGCGCCACGCAGTTGATGCGGATGCCGTACCTTCCCACCTCTTTGCACACGGAGGTCGTCACCCCGATCACCCCCCCTTTGGACGTGGCATAGGGCACCCGGTTCAGGCCCACCAGGGCGTGGCTCGCGATGGTCACGATGTTCCCGCCGACGCCGTCCGGGCTGCGCTTGTGCTGCTCGATCATGATGGGCAGCACCGCCCGCACGCACCACATCGTCGGCCACAGGTTCTTGTGGACGGTCTCGACGATCTGCTCCGGCGTGTTGTACTGGTACGGCACGCTCCAGACCGTGCCGCCCACGATGACGATGAGGGAGTCGATTCGCCCCCACTCGCCCTGCGCGTGCTCCATCAGCCCCTGGCACGCTTCGAACGTGCGGTAGTCCCCGATGTGAACGCTCGCCTTCTCGCCGATGCTCTCGACCTCCGCCTTGGCCTTGCGGGCGAGGTCCTCCACCCAGTCGCCGAAGACCACGGTGGCGCCTTCCGTCGCCAGGCGGCGGACGGTAGCGAGGCCGATGCCCTGACCGGCGCCGGCTACTACGCACACCTTGTTTTCGAAGCGGCGCGCTCCGCGGGCGAGGGGATCGAGCGCCTTTCGCGTCGACTCTGTCGTCATGGACCAACCTCCCGATAGCCTCTGCGCTGCCGGCCGGTTTCCTCATTGCGGCGCGCCCGGCCATAGTACCGCGTGCGTCTTCCGCGTCAACGCAGCCACGACGCCTTGATCCACCGCCTCTGAATCCAGCCAGGCGTTCACTGGTGCAATGATTTGGTGGGGAATTAAGGGAGCCGGCGGAGGAGAGGCATCGCCAACCATCGCTATCTGGGGTAAGCTGGCACCGCGAAGGAGGGGAGGCAGGCACATGTGGATCGCGCTGGAGCCGAACGGGTGGATGGCCTACGTCAATTTCTGCTTCTCCCGGGCGCGCCCCGCCGCTGAAGACGACCTTGTGCGGCAGTACCTTGGCGAGAGCCAGCTCAAACCGAGGCGGGTCCTCCAACAGGAGGAGGACGGTGAGGCGTTGGAAGTCTGGCAGTACGGGGAGTGTTACATCGGCCCCCACATGCACCGGGTTGGGGCCCTCCGCTGGCAGGGCATGTTGAGCGAGGTGCTGGCCGAGGTCATCAAAGAGTCAGGTGCCATGACCGTTCTCGTGGAGGCTTTCGCGGCCGAGGAGAAGCAGGCGCTCCTTTGGGAGCTGGCCGGGTCCATCAGCCCACGCAATGCCGCCATGATAGACAAGGACGACCCCTCGAAAGTGCACTTCGACCAGGCCCTGGTACAGAGCGAGCTGGAGAGACTGCTCGCGGCGCGGGCGCCAGAACAACCTGCGAGGCAACCCAACGCCCAAGAGGTGGGACGGTGAGGCTGTCGAGCAAGTTCGGCGAAGCCTTGGTCTACGCGACGGGACTTCACCGCGAACAACTACGCAAAGGGACCCAAGTCCCTTACATTTGTCACCTGCTCGGAGTCTGCGGCCTGGTTCTTGAGCACGGAGGGGCCGAGGATGATGCCATCGCGGCGCTCCTTCACGATGCCCTGGAAGACCAGCCCAGGGGTGGCCGGACCCGTGACGAGATCCGGGAGCGATTCGGCGAGCGGGTCCTGGCGACGGTGGAGGAGTGCAGCGACGCCGATACCCATCCCAAGCCACCCTGGCGCCTCCGCAAGGAGCGCTACATCGCCCACGTTCCGGAGGCCTCACCGTCCGCTCTCCTCGTCAGCGCGTGCGACAAGCTCCACAACGCACGAGCCCTTGTGCGAGACTACAAGGAATGGGGCGATTCCCTTTGGTCCCGCTTTAACGCCACGGGCGAGGAAACCCTCTGGTATTACCGCTCCCTCGTCGCGGCCTACCGTGAGGCACGCCTGACCCCGGCGTTGTTGGGGGAGCTGGAAGGGCCCGTCAAGGAACTGGAAGGGCTGCTGGCCAGCCCAATAGCAAGAGGCAGGTGATCCTCCCGTGCGCCTCGGGTTAAGTCTGCCGTCCATGGGCCGAGACGGCCGCGCATTGACGGGGGAAGCGCTTATTGAGCACGCCCGCCGTATAGAAGCCGCCGGCTTCGACAGCATCTGGTGCTTTGATTCCATCAACCGGGGCCATGCGTCTTTGGACCCGCTCATCGCGGTCACCCTCGCTGCGACCGCGACCCGCCATGTCTCGGTCGGCACCGGCGTGTTGCAAGTACCCCTGCGGCACCCCGTCGAGCTGGCCCACAGGGTCCTGGGAGCACATCTCGTCTGCCAGGGGCGGCTCCTCCTGGGCGTTGGTATCGGGTCCACCGAGGGAGATTTTGCCGCCCTGGGCCTCGACTTCTCCCAGCGCATGCAGCGGTTCGCGCACGGGCTGAACGTGATGCGCCGGCTATGGAACGGCGAGGTAGTCGATGGGGTCGCTCTCAACCCGTGGCCCGCTGCCCTGGGCGGGCCCCCGGTGCTCATCGGGAGCTGGCGCAGTAAGACCTGGATTCCCCGCGCCGCTCGGGAGTTTGACGGCTGGATCGCCTCGGCAGCCAAAACCAACGGCCAGACCCTCGCTGAAGGCCTGCATCGTTTCCGCGCCGCGGGCGGGGTG
>CAZPYZ010000017.1:14205-17766 GCA_964590215.1 uncultured Dehalococcoidia bacterium
CCAATATCCAGGTGGATCTGTCGGCCGCCACCACGCCCTTGGGGGACGGGCCCTTTCACCTCCGCTGTACGCCGCAGGCCGCCGCCGAGCGTCTACACCACCTCGCCAGTCTCGGCTATGACGAAGCGGTCTTGGTGCACCGCGGCCCAAACAAACGGGACCTGGAACAGATCAGGGCGCTGCTCTAGTCGAAGGGCGTGGGTCGCAACGCGAAGCAAGGAAGTACTGACCAAGTGAAACTGAAGCCCGGCGAGCGTACTACGTGGTGAGTAGTGAGCAGGGAACTGCCCCCGCCTACGCACCACGCACCACGCACCACTCACAACGTGAACGATATTTGCGTTCGCTCGCCCGCAAGCTTCTACCTCCCGACCAGCGGCGCAACTTCCTTCATGAACCGCTCCATGTTGTTCGCCAGCTCGCTCTGCGTCTCGCCGGGAAACCTGATAAGTAGGTGGCGCAGGCCGGCCGCCTCGTAGGCCCTGATATCTTCGGCCACCTGCTCGGTTGACCCGGTCAGGCTGAAGCGCGAGCCGTCCGCCCCTATCTCCACTCTGCCCTGGTTGAAATGCCCCGTCCCCAACCCGATGGTCACGCTCGCCGGGTCACGCTCGGCCTCTTCAAGCAGGCCACGCAGGATCGTCACCCGCGCCGCGAAGCCCTCGGGGGTGTCCACTGCCCCGCTGCCACCGCTCGGATACCAGCCGTCTCCCAACCGCACCACCCGCCGCAGAGCCGTGAGCGACTCGCCACCGATCCACAGCGGAGGATGCGGCTTTTGTATCGGGCGCGGCTCGAAGACCAGCGGGGGGAAGCGGACGAACCTGCCCTCAAACGAGGGCCGTCGGCTCGTCCACAGCTCCTTGAACACCTGGAGGTATTCGTCAACCGCGGCGCCGCGGGCGTCGTAGGGAGGCGCACCCAGGGCCTCGAACTCCTCCCGCAGCCAGCCCACGCCACAACCCACCACCACCCGTCCGTTGGAGAGGTAATCCAGGGTCGAGAGCATCTTGGCCGCGAGCACCGGCTGACGGTAGGGCACGACCATCACCGAAGTGAGCAGCCGGGCCCGGTGGGTCTGGCCTGCCAGAAAGCTCAACACGGTCAGTGCCTCCAGGAACTCCCCTTCGTTGGTTTTCACCTGGAACGCCGGGGTGCCCCCGTAGGGGTACTCCGACCCGGTGGCGGCAGGCATCACCACGTGGTCCGGGGAAGAGATGAAGGCGAATCCCAGCGCCTCAGCGTGGCGGGTCAGCGTCGAAAGGGGTTCAGGGGCGGTCAGGGCTCCCCGGATGGGCACTCGAAACCCGTAATCCATAGCGCCTCCGCACCTAATGCTTTGGGTCTCTGACGCGGCTCTGTTCAGCCAGTCCGCTCCAGGATAACCACCGGGATCCGGCGGGTGGTCTTGCGCTGGTACTCCCCAAACACAGGGTAGAGGGCCGCCTGCCGCGCGTATAACTCATCCCGTTCCTCGCCCGTTGCGACGACCGCTCGAGCGGCGTAGCGCTCAGAGCCCACCTCAACTGTCACGTCCGGATTCGCCACCAGATTGTGGTACCAGTCAGGGCTGGTGGGCCCCCCACCTTTTGACGCAAAGACGACCAGCCGCTGGCCCTCACGAAGGTACGCCATCGGGTTCGTGCGGAGCTGGCCGCTCTTCCTCCCCGTGGTCGTCAACAGCAGCAGCGGGAAGTCCGAGGACCTTCCCGGCACCTTTCCACCATTGGCGCGAAACTCGTCGATGACCCTGCGATTTCTCGTCTGCCGGTCTTCTGCTTCAGCCATGTTTCATCTTCTCCTCAACGCCTCCAGATCGGCCGTTACTCTATGCTCCTTGAGGCCAGCAGTGCAAGCAGCCTTTTCCTCCGGATTTTCTGCCTGGGGTTCGGATCCCGCACCATGTAGGGGCAGACCTGTGTGTCTGCCAGGGCGCACACATAGGTGCACCCCTACGAGATTTGGTGGTGGATTATGGTTTTTCAGCGCGGCAGAGTGACCTCCTCGTGATGCTCGGCGACCGTTGTTGTTAGACTTGGGTGGTCAGATCATCCAGCTTGATCGTATGTCCAGCATTGCGGAACTGATCACCGCCGCCAGCACCGAACACGCTCGGGAGAGCGAGTTCGCCGCGCTGGAGAGAGCCCTACGGGCCAGTCCAGGCGCGGGGCGGGCTGCGCTGGATGCTGATGTTGAAGGTACCAGCTGGGTGGTGTGGCGGGCTCATCCGGCCCACACGCACCAAGCCTGGCTGGCCATGATCTCGGCCATGCTGGCGACAGGGTCGGATACCTGCCTGAACCTCGTCCTCCACAAACTGGAAGTGGACCTCTGGCCGGATAGAATCGATGGGGAGTTCTTCGACCTACTCCTGGCGCAGGGGCTGCAGCACCGGGTTCTGGAAATGGTAAGTAATGGCATCGCCGGGATCATCGACTCCTATTACGAGGGCATCGAACGAGGTAAAACCGATCCCTGGGGCAACTTCGAGCCTCCCGAGATTACGGCCGGGATAGTGGGGGACATCCTGGCGCAGCTGCCGATCGGCCTCCAGGCGGCCGCCCGTTTCGCCGTGCGCTCTCACTCCGGCGAGATCGCGAACATCATCGACCAAGTCGGATGATCAGCTCCGGGATGGCGCACAGGCACTCCTGCCTGTGCGGCGGTGCAACCCAAGGCCTTGGCCCTGAACGAAGGAAACCAATCGCAAGGAGGGAAGAATCTAATGCTCGGACAGAAGATCGGGGAAGAGAAAGGCCGGGTGACCAGCCGGCGGGTATTGCCGGGAGAGGACCCCCGCTACCTGAAAATGGAGATATCCTTCGAAGCCGAGGGTACGGTCCTCGGCCTGCAGGGCGGGAATATCGGCACGTACACCATCTTCAACCGTGTCGGGAGCCAGATCTACGGCGAAGGCCAGGGGATCTTCATGGCGAAGGACGGCACCAGCGCGATCTGGAACGGCCATGGCGTGGGTTTGCCCACCGGCGACGGCATGGGTGTGAAGTTCGCCTTCTCCGTCGCCTACCAGGCGGACCCCAACGGCCCCCTTGCTGCCCTCAACAACGTCCTGGTGATCGGCGAGCACACCGCGGCCGGCGATGGGTCTGCTACGTCCACCCTTTACGAGTGGAAGGCGTAGCGCCGCAACACTCTACCACTACGATGTAGCGCGGGGGCTTGTCCGGGTTGTCCCCCGCCCGGTGCTCCTGTAGCGCGGGGGCTTGTCCGGCTTGTCCCCCGCCCCCTGGTCTCGTAGCGCGGGGGCTTGTCCCGCGCATCACCCGCTGGTGGACCGGCAAGCTCAGAGCGCTTCAGTTCACCCGGGCCAGCTACATACGCCTCTACCCGAACCCGGGGTTCAGCATTTGCTTAACAAGCGGATCGCCCGGCCTCCCGGCCCGCTGGCTGCACTACTGCCGGGCCTGCGGCTGGTGCCTCCTAGGCCCCGGCCAGGTCCGCAAACGCCGGCGGCCCATAAAATCCCCTCTCCCTCTGGGAGAGGGTTAGGGTGAGGGCCCCATCATGATCTCTGCGTGCGGAGTTTACCCTGAGCCCCGT
>CAZPYZ010000018.1:0-17600 GCA_964590215.1 uncultured Dehalococcoidia bacterium
CCAACTACAACGCCGCGACCAACCAGGGTTACGGCATCATGATGACCGAAAATACCTGCACCACCAACGAGGTCTACCGCTTTCGCATCGGGACCGACACCACCACCTGGACCGACCTGGACCTGGATGTGGAGTGGGAGAACATCGGCAGCTTCTCCACCGCGGCGGGGGACGGGTATCTGCTCTGGATGTGGCGGAGCACCCAACAGGGGAGGAGCACGCACGCCTTCGTGCACACCGAGAGGTCCCTTACCGGCGACCCCGTGGACATGACGGTGACCCCGGTGGCGGCCGGCGCCTGCGGCACGGCGGTCTCGGCCGGCTGCGCGCAAACGGGGAACGAGGCAGACAACCTGCTCAGGACCCTCCCCAGCCCGCCCCTCACCAATGGCGCCATGAACCCGGCCCGGCCCTCCGGGACGGTGGAGGTCATCGCCAGCGGCAGGATCATGGCCCTGACCCTGAGTCAGGAGTTCAGAAATGGACCAACGCTGGTGGCTCCTGCGAACGGCGCCACGGTGCCGACCAACGTGGGCGCAAACGGCATCCCCCTGTTCCTGGACTGGAACGATGTTCCAGAGGCGGACGCCTATGAGGTGATCCTGGGCTTGGCCGCGGACCTGGGCGACGGTGCTGTCATCGGGAGCCTCAGCGCGAGCACCTTGACGGTCACCGAACAGATCATGCCGCTGGTCGCCGGCCAGACCTATCGCTGGGCCGCGCGAGTGACCGCGGCCAACGGCACCCCGAACAACGGATTCGAAGGCCCCTGGCCCTCCACCAGATCCTTCACGGTGACGGGGGCGGGCGGAGGGCTCAACGTGGCCCCTACGGCCGTGGACGATGTTCGGGCCATGGCAGTGGGGTCCACCACGCCGATCACCATCGACGTCCTGGTAAACGACAACGACCCGGACGGCGATACCCTCACCATCACCAACCTGACATCCCCCACGGGCGGCTCCGTCTCGGGGTCTGGGACCGTGATCCAGTACACCCCCTTTGGCACGGAGCCGGCGGGGACAACAGACACCGTTAGCTATACCATCTCCGATGGCAAGGGTGGAACAGCCACAGCCAAAGTCACCGTCAATGCCATCAAAGCCACAGTGGGAACCACGGCCATCATGAACACCAACGACCTCGCTGCCGTCACCTGTGTGCTGAAAGCCTCGGTCGATCCTGTAGCCAATCCCAACTGCGCTGGGACCGCGGGGGATGTTAACGGCGATGGCTCCGTTGACTCGCTGGATGCCCTGCTCATCCTCTTCCGCTTCGTCTTCGGGACTTAGCTCTGGGGGTGCCCGTGGCCATGAACCGTCGCCGTCACGGGTCAGGGCGAGCGCGCACCACGGTGACGCCACTGGCCCTGAACAAGCCCATCACGAGGCAAACCGAGCTACCTCAGCCAGGGGAAAGAGCGAAGGAAGTCGAACACCCGGAGGGGTGTGGGGATTGGCTAACTTCCTGACTTACTTACTTGCTCCTTCCCCGTACCCCGGCGGCGGGTGGCCCTCCAGGTAGGTAGTCCAGCGCTCGGTGAGCGGGTTGACGACGGGGAAGCCGCCAGCACCGTGAGCGGCACAGGACCGGCGTTGTGGAAACCGTGGATTGTCTCAGGCGGCACCAGGACGGTCGCGTCGGGCCCGACGGTTACCGTTTCCTTTCCCAGATGGAACACCCCCTGGCCCTCTTGCACCACGATGGCTTCCTCGATGCGGTGGGTGTGCAATGGCACCACTGCTCCCTGGTCTAACACGCTCACCGTCAAGGTCAGCCCCTGAGCGCCTTGTTCTGGGCCCACCAGGTTCCGAACCCGGTGCCCCGGGCGGCGCTCCCGCTCAGGAACTTCTCTGTGGTGGATAATCGGCATGGATTCTTCTCCTCAACTGAATGGGACGTTACCAGCCCTTGGGAGCCCGCGGCTCCTGCCTACCGCCTTCTGCCGCCCCCCCTCCGTCGCCCCCCTCCGTCGCCCCGGCAGCCTGGAAGGCTGCCAGGATACGGCGGCCCCGGACCCACCGACCCTGCCTTCTGCCTTCCGCCGCCGCCCTCCCGTAACTTTGACGTTAACGAGAGGTACCGGTATAGTAGGCGCTGGGTCTGAGGTTTCACCCCAGGATTTTTTCCCTCCCCTCCGGGAGAGGGTGACGGTGAGGTCGATGGACAAGCGCTACATGCAGATCGGCGAAGTGGCGGAGCGTACCGGGCTCACCCATCGGACGCTCCGCTTCTATGAGGAGAAAGGCCTGCTGGACCCTCCTAGCCGGATGGAGGGTGGCTTTCGCTTGTACTCCGAAGAAGACGTCCAGCGCATCGAGCACGTGCTCGAGTTGAAGCAGCTTCTGGGGTTCAGCCTGGCCGAGATCAAGCAAATGGTGGATGCCGAGACTGCTTTGGGCGAGATCCGCGCGGCCTACCGCCAGGAGTCCGATGCCAGCGCCAAGGCCGAGCGGCTGAAGGAAGGCATTCGTGTCGTCAAGGCCCAGGCCACCCTCATCGACCAGAAGATCGAACAACTTCAGGGCATGCGCGCCCGCTGGCAGGAGCGCCTGGAGCGCTACCGCGGGCAATACGGTGAGGCCATGCGGGAGGTCGAAGCGCAGGTCCCAGCCCGCGTTCGGTGACGCGGCCGGACCCCTACCTCCATTCCTCACTTTCGTCCCCTCTCCTTCGAGGAAGCCCCAATCCCCAATCCCCCGGGCGGCCCCTCGACGGCGGGTGCGGCCCATCGCCCCCAACCAGCTGGTCTGCGCCGGACGTGTGTCCTGATGCGGAGGTTGGCCTGACGTGACCCATGCCGTGGAGGTGTTGGAACGGGAAAGCCCATCGCCGCGGTCGCGCGGCTTTCGCGTCACCACCTTCTCCTCCCTACAGCACCGCGATTTTCGCTATCTCTGGGTTGGGACCCTCTTCATGAGCGCTGGCCAATGGGTGCAGCAGATAACCCTGGGATGGCTGCTCTATGACCTCACCGGCTCCTCCGTGCTCCTGGGCCTCCTGAATGGCCTCCGAGCCCTTCCCTTCCTCATCTCGGGTCCCGTTGCCGGCGTTATCGCCGATCGGGCCGACCGCAAGAAGTCCATGTTGGGGTCGCAGTACCTCCTGTTGGTCACCGCCCTCATCATGGGCATCCTCGTCGCCGGTGGGTGGGTCGAAGTCTGGCACCTCATGGTCTTCGCCGTGGTCACCGGCGCCGCGTGGTCCCTCAACCAGCCCGTCCGACAGGCAATCGTCCCCAACTTGATCCCTCGCAAAGACCTGATCAACGCCCAGGCCCTGAACAGCACCGCCTTTAACCTCAACAAGGTCCTGGGCCCGCTCCTGGGTGGCCTTCTTATCGCCCATTCGGGTGCCGCCGGCAACTTCTACGTGCAGGCTGTGGCCTACGCAGGGGTCATGGCCATGGTCTACATCATGAATGTCCCCAAGGTCACCCCGTCCGGTCCCCGGGTCTCCGCCTGGGCCGACATGAAAGAAGGCTGGCGTTACTGCTGGCGTGAGCCCCTGGTTCTGGCCATCCTCATCTGCGGCCTCATCCCTATGATACTGGCCTTCCCGTACCAGGCCCTGATGCCCGTCTTTCAGAAAGACGTTTTGGAAGCGGGGCCCGAGGCCCTGGGCGTCCTCTTCGCCGCTCCTGGCGTCGGGGGGATGGTGGCCTTGGTCCTGCTCGCCTCCTTCGGCCACCGCATCGGGCGTTTGGGGCGGTTGATGTTGGGCGGGCTGCTGGTGCTCGGCATCTCCCTCATGCTCTTCGCGAGCACCCGCGACCTCTGGCTCTCCGCGCTCACCCTCACCATCGTGGGCGCCTCCCAGGTCATGTACAACAATACCGCGCACATCCTCCTCCAGCAGATCGTCCCCGATGAGCTGCGGGGAAGGGTCAACAGTATCTACATGCTGGATCACGGTCTCGCCCCCGCGGGGGCCCTCGTCGCGGGGATCGCCACCCACTTCTTCGGCGCTCCCTGGACCATTGGGGCCATGGGCGCCCTCGTTTTGCTCCTGGGCCTGATCGTCGCCTGGAAGGCCCCCGGCCTGACCCGCTGGCGGCCCGGCGTCGCGGAGGAGGCGTGACGACAGCCCTCCGGCGTCCCGCCGGGATTTTCGCGGCCTTGGGTAACCGTGGCTTCCTTTACATTTGGTTGGGCATCGTCTTCACCAGCGCCGGCATCTGGATGGAGCAGGTCGCCCTCAGCTGGCTGATTTACCAGATGACCGATTCTCCCTTTCTGCTGGGCGCCCTCAACGCTATGCGGGCCCTACCCTTCCTCTTCTTTGGGCCGGTGGGCGGTGTCGTCGCGGACCGCTTCGACCGCCGTGCCCTGATGCTCGGAAGCCAGTACGTGATCCTGGCGCTGTACGCCGCCCTTGTCCTCCTTCTCTTCTTGGACCGCATCGAGCCCTGGCATCTCTTCGCTTTCACCATTGGCTCTAGCACGGCCTGGTGCTTTAATCACCCGGTGCGGCAGGCCCTGGTTCCTCTCCTAATCGGTCGTGAGCAGCTCGTCAACGCCATCGCCCTCCAGTCCTTTGGTTTCAACGTTACCCGCGTTGCCGGTCCCGCTCTGGGCGGGATTCTCATGGCCACGGTTGGCGGCACCGGGACCTTCCTGCTGGTGACCCTCACCTGGGTCGCGGTCATCGCCGTGACCTACCTTATCCCGATCCCGGCTCACCCCGCCCGAACTGAGGAGACCAGCATGTGGCAGGACTTGGTCGAAGGCGTGCAGTACGTCCGTCGCGACAGTGTCATCCTCGGGCTCTTGCTGGTCGGTATGGTTCCCGTCGTCTTTGGCATGACCTACCAGAGCCTGATGCCGGTGTTCGCCCGGGACGTCTTCGGCCTGGACGCCCGGGGCTTGGGCGAACTGCTCTCGGCGACGGGCATCGGCGCCGTTGTCAGCGCGCTTGCGGTCGCCTCCCTGGGTGGTTTTCGGGGTAAGGGCTGGCTCATATTGGGCAGCGGCGTCTCCCTGGGGGTAGCGCTGGTGGGCTTCGCCCTTTCCAGCGATTACGTCCTCTCCCTGGTACTGCTGGTCCTGGTCGGGGCGTGCAGCATGGCCACTACGACGCTCACCAGCAGCATGATCCAGATGGCGACTCCCCAGGAATACATGGGGCGGGTCATGAGTATCTGGATGCTGGACCGGGGGCTCATGCCGGCGGGCAGCTTCGCCGCAGGCGCCCTGGCGGAGGCCTTCACGGGGCCCCTCGCCCTGGCGGTCATGGGCGTCGCTTGCGCGCTCCTCGTCGGCCTCGGCGCCGCCGCGATGCCCCACCTGAGGCGGCTGGCATGACCGTTCTGATCCGAGCCACGACCGTCAGGGAGTCGCCCTTGTGACCCCGAGATCCCCTGGAACGGCGGTCGTTGATCGCCCCGCCCCGCGGCCAGCCTGGTATACGCGTTTCTTCCGTTCCCTCCGGCACAAGAACTTCCGGCTCCTCTGGATTGGACAGGCCCTCCAGTCCGAAGGCCAGTGGATGGAGCAGGTCGCCCGCGGCTGGCTCCTCTGGGAGATCAGCCAGGATCCTTTCCTGCTCGGCCTCTATGGCGCCCTTCGGCAGCTTCCGCACCTGGCGTTGGGCGTGCCCTCGGGGATCCTGGCCGACCGCGTGAGCCGGGTCGCACTCATTCAGTTCTCTCAGGTCTCCGCGTGCATCCTGGCCTTCGTGTTTGCCGCGCTGGTCCAGTTCGGCGCTATGACACCGTGGATCATCTTGGCCTTTGCGGTGCTGAATGGCGCTGCGGAGACCTTGCGTGGCCCCGCTCGGCAGGCCATGGTGGCGACCTCGGTACCGGGCAACGACCTGCTGAACGCAGTCACCGTCAACGAGGTCGCTCAGTACACCATGCGCTTAGCGGGGCCGCTCATCGCCGGCGCTGTCATCGCCGCGTTCACGGACCCCTTCATGGGGGTTGCCGCCGTCTTCTATGTCCGCGGGTTGCTCTACCTCGCAGCGGTGGTGACCACGGCCTTCATCCAGCCCCCACCCATGCCGGGCCAGCCCCGACAGCGCACTATCCGCCAGAACCTGGGGGACACCATGCGCTACCTGAGCGACAACCGGGCCATCCTGGCCCTGGCCATCCTCGGGGCCGCGCCTGGTATCTTCGGCCAGCCCTATCAGCACCTCATGCCGGTCTTTGCCGATATCTTCGAGGTGGGGCCCTTTGGCCTGGGCGCCATGAGTGCGGCAGTGGGAGTGGGCGCCCTCGTCGGCGCGTTGGCTTTGGCGGGCGCCGGGAACGTCGGTCCCATGGGCTGGGTGCTGCTGGCGAGCCTCGGTGCCTATGGTGCGACCATTGCTGCGTTCGGGCTGAGCCCCTGGTTTGCCCTCGCCATGGTCGCGCTGCTCTTTGTGGGCGCTGCGCAGTCGGTCTTTCAGGCAGTGCGTCAGACCCTCATTCAACACCTGGTCCGTGACGAACAGCGAGGCCGGGTAATGGCGGTGAACCAGATCACCCGCGGCGGGCTGGTGCCCGTGGGGTCTGTTCAGGCGGGCGTCCTGGCCGGCGTCATTGGCGCTCCGGGGGCCGTCATCGTCCTGGGCGGGATGGTGGGCCTCGTCGCGGTCATCTCAACCCTGATTCTCCCCGGTGTCCGCCGCGTCCGATATGACGAAGAGGCGATCTCGTGATGCTGGTCCGGTCCATGTAGCGCGTGGGCTTGTCCCCCGCCTTCCCCCGCGGGCCACAAGGACCCGCGCTACGGGTGGGGTGCTTTACCGCATGGCGCAGCCGTAGCGTCCCTGTAGGTCGGGGAGCGTCCCGCGAGATGTTTTATCGCTTGGGCACCACCACCTACCGCTACCGGTGGGCCATCATCGTCCTCTGGCTCGCCTTGGCCCCCATGGGGCTCATCTTCGCTCCCAGGGCCCCGGAAGTTCTTCATGCAGGAGGCTTCACCAATCCCCGGAGCCAGGGCAGCCAGGCGATCCGCCTCCTGCATGAAGAACTGGGCGCCAGCCTCAGCAACGTCACGGTCGTCTTTCATAGCCCCACCATCCCGGTTCGGGACCCGCGCTTCGCGTCGGAGATGCAACGCGTGCTTACCCCCCTTACCGATCATCCAGCGGTCCAGCGGGTGCACACCTGGCGGTCCACCGGAAACGACCGCTTCATCTCGCCCGACGGGCATACCACCTACGCGCTGGTGGGGCTCGCGTTGGACACGGCCCACGCACAGCGTGCCCTAGCAGACCTAAAACGCGCCCTGAGTCTCGTCGAAGGTTCGCGACCGGCCGAGCTTCAGGTCATGGTCACGGGAGGCCCCGCAGCCTATGCCGATATCGAGCTGGTCAGTCATCGGGACCTGGCCCGGGCCGAGGCGATCTCCCTGCCCCTGGCTGCAGTTGCCCTCGTCGTTGTGTTTGGGGGCCTGGCCGCCGCAGGCGTCCCTGCGCTCATCGGGGGCATTAGCGTGGTCCTGACCCTCGCCCTCATTTACTTCCTCGGGCAGGTCACGGAAGTCTCCATCTTCGCCCAGAACATCGCCACCATGCTTGGCCTGGGGATCAGCATCGACTACGCGCTGTTTATCGTGAGCCGGTTCAGAGAGGAGCTCAGGCACCAGGTAAGAGCAACCAGGAACGAGCTACGAGGAACGTGGTATGAGGGGGAAGGAGGGAACTCGTTCCTCATACCTCACACCTCGTACCTGGTGGTGGAAAGGGCAGTGGGGAGGACCATGGCCACCGCGGGGCGAGCGGTGTTCTTCTCCGGTCTAACCGTCCTGTTGGGCCTGCTCGGCCTCATGACCTTCGACTACATGATGCTCCGTTCCATTGGCCTCGCAGGGGGGCTTGTCGTCATCCTCGCCGTAGCCGCCTCCCTGACGCTCCTCCCCGCCCTTCTCTCGGTCCTTGGGCCAAGGGTAAACGCCCTTTCAGTACGTCTCCCCCGCTGGAGGGACTGGGGAAGGCCTGCGAGTCCAAAGCCCAAGGTCCTAAGTCCAAGGTCCAAGGTCCGTCTCTGGTTCCGCCTTGTGCCTTCTGCCTTCCGCGTTCCGCCTTCTGCTGTCCGCCTTCTGCCCGCGCGGGGGAACACCCGTGGCACACGAGCGTCCGAGGGCGACGGGTTCTGGGTGGCGGTGGCTTCCGCCGTCGCGCGGCGCCCCCTCTTGGTATTCGTTGTGACCCTGTTCGTCCTGGTGGGGTTGGGTCTGCCGTTCCTGCGGGTCAAGCTCGGGGCTCCCGATGTCACCGTTCTCCCGAAGGATGTCGAGTCCCGCCGGGGCTTCGACTTGCTTCGGGAGAAGTTCGGCGCCGGCGAAATCGCTCCCATCCTCATCGTCCTCGAAGCCGAGGATCAAATTCTGACCGGAGAGCATGTAGGTGCACTGTACGACTACACCCGAGCTTTGGAGCGCTTGCCGGGGGTGGTGCGGGTCGAGAGCATCGTCAACGTGGACCCCACTATCGGCAAGGGCCAGTATCAGCTGCTGTACTCGGATCCTGCCCGCATCCAGGACCCGGTGGCCCGGGAGTCCCTTCGGCTGCTCGCCGCGGGCCGGGTTACCCTGGTGACCGTGGTCACCGGGTACGCTCCGGTGGCCGGAGAAGCTCAGGGGTTGGTACGGCGGCTGCGCGAGATCGCTCCAGGCCCAGGGCTCAGGAGCTACGTCGGTGGTGCCGCCGCGGAGCTCATGGATGTCGTGGCGGACCTCTACGGCCAGTTTCCGAGGGCGCTACTTTTCATCGTGATCAGTACCTACACGGCTCTGGCACTGCAGTTCAGGTCCTTGGTGCTGCCGGCCAAGGCCGTTCTGATGGACGCGCTCAGTATCCTGGCCAGCTATGGCGCCCTCGTCCTCCTTTTCCAGGACGGCCACCTGAGCGGGCTGCTGCGCTTCACCTCCGAAGGCTTTGTCGACGCCACCGTGCCCATCGTCATGTTTTGCGTGCTGTTCGGGCTCAGCATGGACTACGAGGTCTTCATGCTCTCCCGTGTCAAGGAGGAATACGATAGGCGGGGTGACAACGCGGCAGCGGTCGCTTCAGGACTGGCGCGGACGGGACGGATCATCACCAGCGCCGCCGTCATCATCGTCGCGGTCTCGGGCTCTTTCGCCCTGGCGGACATCATCGTCATCAAGGCGCTGGGAATAGGGATGGCGCTGGCCATCCTCCTCGACGCGACGGTGGTCCGGGTCCTCCTGGTCCCGGCCACGATGCATCTCTTGGGACCGTGGAACTGGTGGGCGCCGAACTCGCCGTTGAGCCGCAGTGGTGGCGCGGGAGAGCGTTCAGGTTGACGGTTCGTTCGTGATGACAAGGCGCCATCGCCTCCCAAAACGTCAAGCACCGAAGACACTGCCATCCCTGCCCGCAGCGGAGGGGAGGCGGGGACTTGGACGTTGGGGGGGCAGGAACTTTGGACCTTGGACTAACGGATATGGTACGATTTGCGCGGCCTTTGTGATTTCCTTCATTAGCGCGCAATTTCCACGCCGTATGGCCTTTCTCGCCGCGCTGGTTGCCCTGTCCTGTGGCCAAGCTGCGCCGGTTCCGGCTACGCCGGTGGGTGTTGGCCCGCAACCGACCGCCACCTACCCGGGTGGCTCCCGGCCCGGGTCCCTGGCGGTAGGGCCTGTCTCGCCAGAGACGGGGAAGCAACTCTTCGTGACTAAGGGCTGCGTCGCCTGCCACACCGTCTCCGCCGTGCCCGGCGCCGTCGGCGAGACAGGCCCCCGGTTGGATGGTGTGGGAGACCCTTCCAAGCGACCGCGCATCGCTGATGGACGTGGTCAGCCGTGCCCCGGATGCCCCTCCAGCGCCGGGATCGAAAATTCCGCACAGGAGATCAAACGCTGGATCTCGAATCCACCCGCCGTGAAGCCTGGCACGGCCATGCCCAATCTGAACCTCGCGACCAGGGAGGTCGATAGCCTCGTCGCCTTCCTTCAGACGCTAAAATAGTTCTTGTTCGTGAAGTTCGCCCTCGCCTGCGGCGGAGGGCCAGGTGAGGAGAAGCATGGCTAATCAGGTCGGCAAGCGCTATATGTGCACCAAATGCGGCTCGGAGTTCATCGTCACCAAGGCAGGTGCGGGGACGCTCACCTGCTGCAACGAGCCCATGCAGTTGAAAAGCTGACCTTCGTGGATGGAGCCTTCCGGAAGGCTCCGGGAACAAGCTTAGCCAGGATCGAATGGGGGCAGGAAATGGCAAACCAGTTGGGACGGCGTTATGTATGCGAGGTCTGTGGCACCGAGTCGCTCTGCACCAAGGCTGGGGAGGGAGAGATCACCTGCGACGGTCAGTCCATGAAACTGCAGGTGCCCAAAGCGTTGCCGTCCTCCGACTGATCCTTTGGCCCTGCGTGCCGGCTCGTAATGCGGCCTTCAGGCCGCCGGTTTTGCGGGGCGAGCGAAGCTCACTAGTGGGCCACGGCCTTGGTGCGGAACCCGTGGCCTCTTTTCCCGTTGGTACGGGTCTCGACGCCGCCTAGGGCCCGCACCGCGTAGATGAGCCGGCAACTCTCCTCCAGCAGGGACGTCCATCGATAGGCTTCGTCCAGGAGCGGTCCGATGGCAAAGGTACCGTGGCCGCGAACGATCACGATCCGGTGCTCGTCCAGTTGGGCCGCCACCTCGTCGACGACCTCGCGGACGTTCGAGGTTACGGTTTGGCCGACGACCGGTACCCGCCCCAGTTCTCGTCGCCCCTCAACATCCATCGGTTCTATCCCGTCCGCTGTGAGAGAGAGGGCCAACGCCTTGATGGGGTGAGCGTGGACGATGGCGTGGGCCCGGGTGCGCTGGTAGATAGCCCGGTGAATGGCCAGTTCCGAGGATGCCGAGGGGGTGGCTCGGTCGTTCCAGGCGACCCCGGTCTCCACGAGGTCCCGCTCTGTCAGATGATTCAACTGAGCGCCGCGGCGGGTGATGACCACCCGGTCCCCTAAGCGAACGCTCAAGTTCCCCCCATGAGAAGACACTGAGCCCCGGAGGAACAGGTCTTGCCCTACCGTCTGAAACTCGGCTATGCGCATCGGCCTCAGCTCTCTGCGGCCGCACCGTCTGAGGGCGGCCTGCCCAGATCATAGAGCGGCGCCATCACTGGCCGCAACCCATTGGGCGCCATGGACCTTTACGACCACATCGCCCCCTTCTACCGGATGGAGATGGATGGGTACGAAGACGACCTCCCCTTCCTCCGCAATCTCGCTGGTCGCACGGGGGGACCGGTGCTGGACGTCGGTACCGGCGATGGACGCGTGGCCTTTGCCCTCGCCGATGCGGGCCATGACGTTGTCGGTCTCGATAGCTCAGCGGTGATGATCGACCTCGCCCAACGGCAGCTTCAGGCTCGGAAGCCGTTGGCTGGGGCCCCTGGCGCTCCACGCGGCCACCGGAAGCGAGGGCCCCGCGGCAGCGTCAGCTTTGTTCAGGGCGATATGCGTGATTTCGGTCTTGGCCGGGAATTCTCCCTCATCCTCCTCGCCGCTGGGACCTTCACCCACCTTACCACCCGCCATGATCAGGAGCAGGCCCTGGGCTGTTTTCGGGCCCACTTGACTTCCGGAGGCCTTCTTGCGGTCACCCTGCAAAACCCGTACCAGTGGGCCCTGGATCAGAAGGAAGATGAGCTCGTGCTGGGCTCCGAGAAAGACGGTCCCGGGCCGGGAGAGACCACCCGCATCTCTTACGCGGCCCGCTCCGACCGGGCGAAGCAGCTGCGCCATGTGCGGGTTTGGTACGACGTGACCGGTCCTGACAAGGTAGTTCGCCGTACCGGCGCCCAGTTCTCCCTACGCTGGACGTATCAGCCGGAGCTGGCGCTCCTGTTCGAGGGGTGCGGCCTTCGTCCTGAGGCCTGGTATGGCTCTTACGACCTCGATCCTTATGATGCGGAAACCCCCTTGCTCATAGGGATCGCACACCGGGATTGAGAGGGAAAAAGGTCAAAGACCCCGTGCCGCGAGGGGTCCCTGTGGTGTTGTTTAAGAGAACATCACCGAGGGAGGTCGCCTGGTGGAGCTTCCGGCCGCGGCTGTGCAGCGTAGCTTACGGTTGGTCCATGAGATCGCCCGCAGAGTCCCGGAAAAGTGCCCCAGCCTCAAGACCGCGGTCGGCGCCTCAGCCCTGCTGGTGGTCGCCTCCGCCGTTATGGCAGGCATGGCTATCGTCGACTTCCGCCGGGCCGGCCATGTGCAATCCAAAGACATTTGCCGGCACTGCCGCGTGCGCCGCCAGTGCAAGGAGAGCCTGGACAAGTAGCGCCTTCTCCCCCGTCGATACCCCCCGCTCTTGCCGGTTGCAGCGCCAAGTCGCCTCGACCGGCAAATCGTTGCTGAGGAGTGAGTCAGCCTTCGGCCCCACGCGAGCGGCTAATTTTAAAAACGGGGTGGGGCCCGTAAGCCGCGGGGCAACCGAATGCGGGCGGGCGGGCCCAGCATCCGGGGGCGGAGCAAGGCCGATTTCCAGGGTAGGCCCAGGGCCATGCGGATAGCCCTGGACGCTATGGGCGGGGACCGCGCCCCCGAAGTGGTGGTCCGGGGGGCCTTTGAGGTCGCCAGGAGCACCGGCCTTGAGGTGATCCTTGTCGGTGTGGAGGACGCGCTCCGTCCGCTGCTGGCCGGAGCGCCAGAAAGCGTTTCCTATCGCCAGGCTCCCCAGGTAGTTGCCATGGACGAGCCACCCTCAGCTGCCCTGCGCAGGAAGCCTGAGTCCTCCATCGCTATCGGGGTACAGCTCGTCAAGAGCGGCGAAGCTGGGGCGTTCGTTTCCGCGGGGAACACGGGGGCCGTTATGGCTACGGCGCTTTTCACCCTCGGACGCTCGCCCGGCGTTGAACGGCCTGCCCTGGCTGTCCCTTTCCCTACGGACCGGGGCGTGTCGCTGTTGCTTGACGCCGGCGCCAATGCCGACGTCCGTCCCTCTCACCTGGTCCAGTTTGCCCACTTGGGCGTTACCTACGCTAAAGATGTCTTGGGGATCCCTAGCCCCCGGGTTGCACTGTTGAATATCGGCGAAGAGCCAGGTAAAGGGAACCAGCTGGCCAAGGAGGCCTTCGACCTCCTGACTGCCAGCGACGTGGACTTCGCAGGCAACCTGGAAGGCAAAGACTTGGGGAGGGGACTGGCGGAGGTCATCGTGACCGACGGTTTCACTGGCAACGTTGCCATCAAGGTCGCGGAAGGGGTGGCGGAGAATCTCGTCTCGAGCTTGCGTACGGCCATCCTCTCTCGCTGGCGTTACCGCCTGGCTGCCGCGGTCCTGCGGCCAGCCTTCCGCGCCATTGCCCGCCGTCTCGACTATAGCGAGTACGGCGGGGCGCCCCTCCTGGGCGTGCAGGGAACCGTGATCATCGCTCACGGGCGGAGCGACGAGCGAGCTATTGGTAACGCGATTCTGGCCGCCGCCCGCGCAGCTCAAGCGGGCGTGCGCGAGGGTGTACCCTAGGAGTGCGGCCGAAAAGCCGCACTCAGTCGAGGGGGGACGCGGCAAAACCACCGCTACGTTAACCTTGGGGTCTGGGGCGCAGCCCCAGTGTCACCGTCTTTCCGGCCGTGCTTCTAGCTCGGTGAGGGTGGCCCATGCAAGAGATGACGGCCATTTCAGTTGTCGGCGTCGGGCCCGGCGATCCCGCTTACCTGACTGCACAGGGCATCGAGCTTATCTCCACAGCGGAGGTCGTCGCGGGCTTCAACCTTCCTCTTGAGACCGCCAGCCGTCATATCAAAGGCGAGCGGGTGCTGCTGACCTACAAGAACCAGGAAGCGGAGCTGGCCAAGCTGGCTGAGCTCGCGAGGGCAGGGCGGCGCTGTGTCGTTTGCGCCCAGGGAGACCCCAGCTTTTCCGGCCACGAGCTGGTGGAGCGGGTCGAGGCCGCAGGGGCATTCGTCGAGGTGATTCCCGGCGTCAGCTCGGTGCAAGTGGTGTGCGCTCGGGCGGGGCTGGAGATGGAGCAGGTGCTCTTGTTCACGTTCCATAAGCGAGGTGACTCTGAGGCCACTTTGCGGGAGTTCCTGGCCGCGACTCGCCTGAGGGAGCGGCACCTCATCGCCCTGCCCCGCCCCTGGGACTTCATGCCTGATGTCATGGCACGCCGCCTCGTGGAAGAAGGGAACCCGGTGGACCGTCCGGCCAGCGTCTACGAGCGGCTCACCCTTCCTGGGGAGCGGGTGACGGTTACCACTCTGGGAGCCCTGTCCGCATGGCCTGAGCCCTTCAGCGACCTCAGCATCCTGGTGGTTCCCAAGGCGTAACGCCGGATTTCGCTTCTGCCATTGCGCAAAAGAAGGAGGAGCCGATGACCACAGGATCTGCCGCGGAGGTCGGCCGCCCATCACCGGACTTCACCCTGACCGGCAACAGCCGCGAGAACTTCACCCTCAGTCAGTTCCGGGGCAAGAAGGTGGTCCTCGCCTTCTATGTCCTGGACTTCACGGGCGGCTGAGAGACGGAGATAGCGAATCTCGAACACCACCTGAAGGAGTTCGAGGACCGTAATGCTCAGGTGCTGAGCGTCAGTTGCGATACGATCCACTCCCACAACGCCTGGGCCGAGAAGATGGGCGGGATTAGCTTCCCCATGCTCTCCGACTGGCATCCCAAAGGCGAGGTCAGCACTCTCTACGGGGTTTACAACCACCAGCGTGGGAACCCCGTGCGCGCCGTGTTCATCGTCGACGAGCAAGGCATCATCCGCTGGAAAAAGACCTATCCGCCTGGAATCCTGCCGGAACCCGCTGAGCTCCTCGCCGAGATCGATGACCTCTCGTAGATCCTCGGGGGAATTGCGTCCAAAATCCCCTCTCCCTCTGGGAGAGGGTTAGGGTGAGAGCCAACGGGCCCGGGATTTTCCGTTCTGCTGGCGTGCCGGAGACCCGAGAGGGAAATCCTGATGGTTGCGTCAGGCCGTCTTCTGCCTGGTCGTGACGAGCGAGGTCGCAACTGGAACGTGGGGACCTATGGAAGCCGGCTCCCCTTGGGGACCTCCGCCAGCACTGGGATCCCCAGGTGCCGTTCCACGTCCGCGGCGTCATACAACTTGTCATCCAAGTAGTGCAGCAAAAACACCAATCCCAAGCCCACGATGAGCCCGGCCAGCGTCCTGAGCAGGATATTCACGTAGTTCCGCCCCGCGGCCCCGGGCGGGGTCACCGCCGGTGGGTCGATGAGGATCGCTGTCGCGCCGCTGGCCATCTGAGGAAAGTACTCCCCGATGCGGGCGGTTGCTACCCGGACCGCCGCCTCGCCCCCGCGCCGCGCCTCGTCCTCGTTCGCGGCCGTCACGATGATAGTGACGATGCGGGGGGCCCGCTCGGACCGCGGCTGGGCGGACACGGAGAGACTTTGGGGCGCCGGCCGCATCTCCTGAAGCACCTTGTCCTTAAAGGACTGGCTACGCGCTACTTCGATGAAGTCATCGGTGAGGTACTCGGAACTGAGGATGCCGTAGTAGTTGTTGTACCGAAAGTAGCCGCTCCCGGGCTCCGCTTGTACGCCGAGGAGCACTCGCAGACTCGCCGTGTACCCCCCTTGTGTGAGAGGACTTGCGATAAAGCTGATAACAGCTGTTGCCAGGGTAATCCCGGCTGCCAGCCACCAGCGCCGCACGAAGACCCGCCAGTACCGCCGCAGTTCCATTTCGACGCTAGTGTACAATAGGCCGGATGAGTAGCCCCGCGGCGGTGACTGCCCCGGCGCCACCACCGGCGCCAATCCGGCCGCAGCGCCACCCACGTTTCCTCCGAGTTCTCCGCCTCACGGTCTGCGCTTTCGACGTCGTCCTCATCAACGTTGCCTTTTTCACGGCGTACCTTCTCAGGTACGAGTTCGGCCTTGGGGGCAACGTTGCCGACGAGAACTTTGTCGAGTACGTGGTCTACCTTCCTCTTCAGGCCGGCCTTACTCTGACCCTGCTGGCGGTGTACCACCTCGGGGGCATTTACTCCTGGCCCGGCCGCCATTCGTTCCTGGGGGAGCTCTGGGACATCCTGCTGGCCACATCCTTTGGAATGACCCTCTTGTTCGCTATCGTCTTCCTGACCCGAGGGTTTGCCTACTCCCGCGGTCTCTTCCTCATCGCTTGGTTCCTGACGATGGCTCTCCTTATCTTCGTCCGCTTGGGGACGCGACTGGTCCTCGCCGTGCTCAGGGGACGCGGCATCGGCGTCCGCCGAGCGTTGGTCGTGGGCGGAGAGCCCCTGGGAATGCCCGTGATGCACGTCCTTGCCACGGAACCGGGCCTGGGCTACCGCCTGGCTGGCTTCCTCGATGGCGCCGGGGCTGATCTGGGGCGCTTCCGCTGCCTGGGCGACCTTAAAGATCTGCCGGAGGTCATCCGGGAGCAGCAAATTGACGAAGTGTTCGTCGCGCTTCCCTTCGCCAGCCATCCCTTGATAGGCGAGATAACTGAACAGTGCGCCCGGGAGGGCGCGAACTACCGGATAGTCCCGGATCTCTTCGAGCTCAGCCTTGGCTTGAGCCAGGTGGACGTGGAGGACCTACGGGGGATTCCCGTCATTGGTATGCGAGAGGTGACTATCCAGGGGACGGACCTTGTCTTGAAGCGAGCCCTGGATGTCGTGCTGGCCGGCGCCGTTCTCGTCATCGGGTCGCCGCTCTGGCTGCTGATCTCCCTCGGCATCAAGCTCACTTCCCCAGGCTCCGTTTTCTTCGTCCAGACCAGGGCCGGCAAGGATGGTTTCCTGTTTCAGGCTCTGAAGTTTCGCTCCATGCGGGTTGGGGCCGAGGAAGAATTAGCCCTGATTCAACATCTAAACGAAGCTCGGGGACCGATCTTCAAGATGCGGGCAGACCCGCGCATCACCTCGATCGGTCGCTGGCTGCGGCGCACCAGCCTGGACGAGCTACCCCAGTTATGGAACGTTTTGAAGGGGGAGATGAGCCTGGTAGGGCCGCGACCTCCACTACCTTCTGAGGTGGAGGCGTATGAGGAGTGGCACCGGAAACGGCTCAAGGTCGCTCCCGGGATGACCGGCCTGTGGCAGGTGAGCGGGCGCAGCGAACTCCCCTTCGACGAGATGGTCCTCCTCGATATCTATTACATCGAAAACTGGTCGCTGGGGATGGATTTCCAGATCCTGCTGCGGACGCTCCCCGCCGTCCTCTCGGGCCGCGGGGCTTACTAGCAGTGGTGCAGGTCCTGACGACGGCGTAGGGGCGCACGGCGTGCGCCCGCCACAGATGCAGCTGCCGAATCGTCGTTCAATTCGTGCCAAGGGATGGGACTACACGAATGCCGGCCCTTATTTCGTAACCCTGGTGACCCACGAGCGACGGATGCTATTCGGTGATGTGGCTGACGGGCTGATCACACTCTCGCCCTTCGGGCGGGTGGTGCGAGAAGAATGGGAAGCGTCGGCAAACATCAGGCAAGAGCTGTCGCTCGACATTTTCATCGTCATGCCCAATCATGTCCATGCAATCGTGTGGCTATCCGACGCCATCGACACAGGCGACCAACGCGTAGGGGCGCACGGCCGTGCGCCCCTACAACGACCCGCTCGGTCGCTGGGCTCGTTCATCGCCGGTTTTAAGAGCGCTTCCACAAAGCGCATCAACCAGCTTCGAGGAACTCCGGGCGCACCTGTTTGGCAGCGCAATTACTACGAGCGGGTGAT
>CAZPYZ010000019.1:0-8851 GCA_964590215.1 uncultured Dehalococcoidia bacterium
AATCCGCCCCCCAGCCGCCGAAGACCATCATGAATTGCTCGTTGTTGAAGCGCTGTTGGTAGGCCCGGCTGTCCAGGGGCTCCAGGGCAACTTCAATCCCGAGGTTCTGCTTCATCTGGCCTTGGAAAAACTCCGCCCTCAGCCGGTTTGCCGTCACGTCGCTGAAGGTCATGGTGATCTTCGGGAAACGCGAGACATCCGGGAATCCCGCCTCGGCCAGGAGTTCCTTCGCCTTGGCGACGTTGAAGTCGAAAGCTTTGCCCAGTTCCGGGTCATGTCCTGGCATTCCGGGTGGGACCGGGCTGTAGGCCGGTTTGCCTATCCCCTGGGCTACCTGTTCAATGAGCGCGCGCCGGTCGATGGCCATGGCCAGGGCCTGTCGTACCTTGACGTTATCGAAGGGCGGCGCCTTTGCCTGAAACTCGAAGCCAAACACAGTGAGTTCGTTGAATCGTACGGTTTCCCGGGAGAGCTTGGGGTCGGCCTGCACCAGTTTCGCGTTCGCCTCTGGCACAGCGGTGGCGTCCAGTTCGCCATTCTGGTACGCCAGGAATGCTTGGTTTGCATCCCCGATTTGTAGCATCACCAGCTTGTCCAGGTGGGGTTTCTGGCCCCAGTAGTGAGGGTTCGGGGTGAACTCAAGGCGATCGTTGTGAGCCCATCGTTCCAGGACAAAGGGCCCGTTGCCGATGTAGTTTGGCGGCTCGGCCCACTTGTCGCCGTGTTTCTCCACGATATCCTGGCGTACGGGCCAGGCGACCCACAGCGAGGCGAGCTGCAAAAAGGAGGGCCGCGGGGCGTTCAGCCTGATCATCACGGTAGCGTCGTCGGGCGCGGTGACGGCAACCTTTTCTCGCAGGGAAAGCAGCTCCGCATCCGAGGCCTGCTTCGCCTGGTTGTATTCCTTCGCTCCCTGAATATCGTAGAGCGTGGTTGCGTAGGGAGCGGCCAGTTTCGGGTCGAGGCTCCGCTTGATCGCGTAGACGAAGTCTCTGGCCTTCACCGGTTGGCCATCGCTCCACTTGGCCTCGGAACGTAGCTTGAAGGTGTAGGTCAACCCATCCGGCGAGATCCCGCCGTTGGCCGCGCTCGGCACCTCCAGGGCCACGCCCGGGATCAGTTGCAGATCCTTGTCATACGCCAAGAGCCCCTCGAACACCTGCGATGCGACGAGGATCGACGTAGTGAAGTTGGAGCGATTGGGATCAATGGTGTCGGGCTCCCGCTCCATATTGATCCGAAACTCTCCGCCTTGGCGCGGCGCCCCCGCCGGGCCGGTCTCAGCGCCTGGTCCTGTCGTCTGCTGTGCACAACCGCCCGCTAGGAACGCCAACGCGAGGAGCACGGTCAGCCCGAGGTATGGCCTACAGGACCTCGTCCATCCCGTCCTGCCCCCGGGGCCGGGGGAACACGTGATAGCCGACACCTTTAGAATGCTCAACGTCTCCACCTACCTGTCTCCTCTTACCCCACCCTTACGACTCTCTTCCGACCGAACCTTTCCCTGCAACTGATACAACACCGTCAACGCCTCGATAGGGGTCATCCCATTCAAATCCAAGGCCCGCAGCTCCGCCACTACCTCACCGTGGCCGTTCCACAGGGGCATCTGCACCCCTGGTGCGTTGCGCCGCGCTAGGGCTGCGGGTCGGGCTTCCATGCCGCGGAGCAGCTCTTCCGCTCGCCCCGTGACCGTAGAGGGGAGCCCCGCCAGCCGTGCGACCTGCACCCCGTAGCTTTGGTCCGCCGCCCCGGGCACCAAACGTCGGAGGAAGACCAGGTCCGGGGTTTCGCCTCGCGTCCTACCGGCGCTGGAACCAGGGGCTTGGGTGACGGCGAAGGTGAAGTTCTTGACTCGAGGGAGGTGTTGGCTCAGCGCCATCAGTTCGTGGTAGTGGGTTGCGAAAAGTGTCCTCGGGGCTCTGCTGGGGTCCTGGTGCAAGTATTCCAACACCGCCTGGGCGATGGAAATGCCATCATAGGTGCTCGTGCCTCTACCCAGCTCGTCCAGAATCACGAGGGAGCGGCTGCTGGCATGGTGGAGGATCTGGGCCGTCTCCGTCATCTCCACCATGAAGGTCGATTGACCCGTCGCCAGGTCGTCTTGTGCCCCCACCCGGCTGAAGATCCTATCCACGACTCCAATACGTGCCGACCGCGCCGGAACGAAGGAGCCGATCTGGGCCATCAGCACGATGAGCGCGACTTGCCGCAGATACGTGGACTTCCCGGACATATTCGGACCCGTAACCACCGCGATCTGACAAGGGATGCTGGCGGGCCTGGGGTCCTCCCCTCCCCATAGATTCGTATCGTTGGGCACGAAGGGCTGATCCGCAAGCAACCGCTCCACCACAGGGTGCCGTCCCTCCTCGATGGCGATGCCGCTGCCGCAGTCCAGGGCCGGACGCACATACCGGTAGCGCGCCGCCGCCTCGGCAAGGGCCGCCACTGTGTCCAGGTATGCCACCTCCGCTGACGCCGTCAACACCTGCTCGCCGCGCTCTCCCACCCGCTGGCAGACCCCAAGGAAGAGCTCGCGTTCCACCTCAGCAATTCGGTCCTGGGCCGCAAGGAGCCCGGTCTCTTGGGCCTTGAGCTCGGCGGTAAAGAAACGCTCCCCCCCGACCAGCGTCTGCTTCCGCATGTAGTCCTCGGGCACCAAGCGGCGATGGGCGTTGCTTACCTCCAGGTAATAGCCGAAGACCTTGTTATACCCGACCTTGAGGGACTTGATCCCGGTGCGTTGCTGCTCCCGGCGTTCCAGGCTCAGCACCGCCTCCTGCCCCGCCCTCACCCGTTCTCTCAGCCCATCCAGCTCGGGCGAGAAGCCCGGCCGGATTACCTGCCCGTCCTCCAGGGACGCGGGCGCGTCCTCCTTGATCGCCGACGTGAGGAGGCCTGCTACCTCCTGGAGGGGTGTGAGGGTTTCCCTGTCAAGGCCACCGGGGCACCCCTCGGCTACCGCGTGTATCTGCGGCAGCAGCGCCAGTCCCCGTCGCAGGGCCAGGAGGTCTCTCGGCCCGGCCCGGCCACCCCTCGCCCGGTTCACCAGCCGCTCCAGGTCCGGCATCTTTCCCATGATCTCCAACAGACGCCCTCGGGCGGTTGGATGATCGACGAGCCACTGAACCGAGTCCAGCCGCCCCTCGAGGGGGGTGCACTCCAGCAGCGGCCGGTCGATCCACTGGCGCAGCAGCCGCGCCCCCATGGCGCTGCGGGTCAAGTTCAAGACGGAGAACAGGGATCCTACCTCAGTGCCCTCCCGAGCACGGCTGAACAGCTCGAGGTTCCGGCGCGTCTGCCGGTCCAAGTGCATCCAGCCGTCCGGGTTCTGGGTAGCAAGGCGTGTCACCTGGGACAGGACCGATGGCTGATTCTGCCGGAGGTACTCAAGCACGGCTCCCGCGGCGCCGATCGCGGCCGGGAGCTGTTGACACTCGTATGGCTCCAAGCTGACCACCCCGAAGTGCTCTTGCAAGGCAGCCCGGCCCGCCTCAGGCTCGAACCACTCCGTATCCACCTCCGTCACTGCGGCGCCATTGGTGTTCTTGTTCTCGGTGAGAAGGGAGGCGGGACAAAGGGTCTGTTTCGCCTCTCGCCCTTGAGTGCTCCGGGGCACCAGCAGCTCCGATGGCGCTAGCCGCTCCAGTTCCGCGATAGCTCGGGATTCCGGCATTTCGGCCGTGACGAATTCGCTGGTGGTGATGTCGATATATGCCAATCCTGCGTTCCCGGGTGCCCAGGACGCGCGGCGGTCAGCCCGCCTGCGGGCAGTGGGGGGCGGTAAATACGCGGCCAGGTAGTTGTTTCTGGCCCCATCCAGTAGCGCCGGCTCCGTCACCGTTCCGGGAGACACCACCCGCACGACGCCTCTGGGCACTATCCCTTTCACGTCCTTTGGGTCCGCCAGTTGCTCGCAAATGGCGACCCGATACCCGTGATTGATCAGCTGCGCCAGGTAAGAGTCCAGGGCGTGGTAGGGCACCCCGGCCAAGGGCACTCGCCCCTGTTTGCCCATCGGCCGGGAGGTCAAAGCGATGTTTAGCTCCCGGGCGACGATCTCCGCATCGTTGTCGAAGGTTTCGTAGAAATCGCCCAGCCGGAAGAAGAGGATGGCGCCGGGGTGTTTGGCCTTCAGCTCCAGGTACTGGCGCCGAATGGGGGTCAGAGAGGCCGCGTCATAGGACACGTTTACCTCCCGATACTAGTACATCTGAGCGCCTTGTCAAGCAACATGGGCACACGCACCTGTTCAGGGTTCTTGTTGCGGGTGACCTGGTTTCAAGGGTGCGGGTTTCTAGCTTCCGGCGGCAGGGGGCGGGGCCCAGTCCAGTGAAACTTTGAACCCAGAACCCTGAACGCTGAACAGTTACCCGCGCCTGGCGCTCACCGTTGGCAGAGTGGCGGCCGGGAGGGTCTCCAGATACTGCAGGATCCCCGCCGCCGCCCGCGTCGCCTCGGCGATGGCGGTGACGACGAGGTCCGCCCCACGTACGTTGTCGCCCCCCGCGAACACCCCCGGCTGCGATGTCGCCCCTGTCTCCGGGTCTACCACCAACAGTCCCCGTCTGTGGTTCAATCCGGCCGCCTCCGCCAGCAGCCGGTCCCCCCAGTACCCCACGGCGAGGACGACGGTATCGGCCTCTATGACATGCTCCGTGCCCGGGATAGGCACCGGGCTCGATCGCCCGCTCTCGTCCGGCTCCGCGAGCATCATCCGGACACACTTGACCCCAGTGACGTTCCCGTCCCGATCCCCAAGGTACTCCACGGGTGCGGTCAGGAACTGGAACTGCACCCCCTCTTCTTTCGCGTGGCGCCGCTCTTCCTCCCGCCCCGGCATCTCATTCTCAGTTCGACGGTAGAGGCAAGTGACCGTCGTGGAGGGCTGCCCCGCCTCATGGGCAAGACGGACCGCCGTCCGGACGCAGTCCATCGACGTATCCCCACCACCCACGATGACCACGTGCTGTCCCACCGCCACCGGTTCTTGCTTGTCGGCTGGGAGCTCCTGCGGGCCCAGGTTACCCCGCACCAGGAAGTCCGTCGCCTGATAGATGTATCGCAGATCTTCTCCCGGGATCCCCGTCGTCGCCCCAATCCCAGCGCCATGCCCCAGGAAGACGGCATCGAAGCCCTCCCGCAAGAGGTCCTCCAGCACCAGACCCCGTCCGAACATCGTGTTCGGCACGAACCGTACGCCCATCCGCTCCAGTAACCGCACCTTGTCTTCCGCGAGGGTCTTCCCCATCTTGAAGTTGGGTATCCCGTAGAGCAGAATGCCCCCTGGCTTTGGCCAGGCGTCGTACACCACCGCCTGATGTCCCTGCTGCGCCAGTAGTTCCGCGACAGTCAACCCGGCCGGGCCTGCACCGATGACCGCCACTTTGCGCCCCGTGGGCGGCGGCAGCTCTGGTAGGGGCAGTCCCCCAAGCTCTCGCCGTTGGTAGTCCGCCACGAAGGCCTCCAACCGCCCGATGGCCACCGGGCGCACCGGAGGCACTCGCTTGGTGTTCCCTACCACACAGGAGCCCTCGCAGAGGCGCTCCTGAGGGCAGATGCGCCCGCAGACTTCCGGCATAGTGCTGGTCCGGCGGAAAATATCGGCCGCTTCCAGGAAGTTCCCTTGCTCCAGTTCCCAGAGCGCCCCTGGGATATCATTGCGGACCGGGCACGCCCTGATACAGGGCGCCGCGGGGCACTGGATGCACCGCGTGGCCTCCAGAATGGCCGCTTGCTCGCTTTCGAAGCCGAGCACCACCTCATTCCAGTTGCAGCGCCGCTCCACCGGGTCCTGCTTCTGGATCTTCTGCTCCTGGATCCGGAAACGGGCTTTCCGGTCTACCTTGGGGCGCTCCGCTAGCTCCATACGTTCACTCTCTCGAACCTGAAGTCTTGTAAGACCGGAAGGACTTCACCGTCCTAGCGCTGAGGCTCATGCGGCCTCCCTGGCTGGATCGGTCTCTGGACCGCACGCTCGATACGTGCTTGCTCCAGCGGGCTTCTCGGGAGCCCATCCACCAGAGCCAGCCCCTGGACTGGCCCCGTATCCTCCAGCAGTGGGAGGGACACATACAGCACCCCCTCCGGCACGTCCTCGGTCACCTTCGCTACCACCGCGAGGGAGCCCTCCGTCGTGGCCACTGACGTTATTGTCCCGTCGGTGACTTCGAACCGCTCAGCATCTGACGGGTGCACCGATAACGCGTGGTCATAGGGTCGCGTTGTGGGGTCACTCTGGCGGGTCAGCACTTCCTTGTGGTAAGGGACGAGGTCTCGCCCCGATGCCAGGACCAAAGGGTATTCCCCGGTCTTCGCCAGGGGGGCGCCAACCGGTTCGAAGGGAAGGTATCGAGGGAAGCCTTCAGCGAACCCTTCCGCGTACAGGAGGGGGGTTCCAGGGTGGTCATGGGCAGGGCACGGCCACTGTAGCGCCTCCCCCTGGTCCAGGCGCTGGTAGCTGATCCCCGCATACGATGGGATCGCCGCCGCCAGCTCTACGAACACCGCAGCCGCATCCGGCCACGTCTGCACGTGCCCCATCCGCGCCGCCAGGTCCCGGATAACGCTCCAGCCAGGCCGTGACCCGCCCACGGGATCGAAAATGCGGTGCACCCGCTGCACGCGCCGTTCGGTGCTCGTGAAGGTCCCTTCTTGCTCCGCGAAAGAAGCCAGCGGCAGCACCACGTCGGCCAGCTGGGCGGTCGGTGTCATGAACTCGCTCATCACTACCAGGAACTCCAGCCGCTCCACCGCCGCTTTCAGGGCCCTGCGCGCCGGGTCATCTGCCACAGGATCGACGCCCATCAGGATCATAGCGCGCACAGGAGACCCCTCTGCCAGCATCTCCCGGCACCGGAGCCCCTCCGTCCGGGGAGGTGGAGTGCGGCCCAGCTGCGCGATCTGTGAAATCTGCGGATCCGTCCCCAGGGGCAGGGAGGGGTGGGGCATGCAACCCACGTCCTCTGTACCCTGCTGGTTGCTGGCTCCCCGCAGTGTCGCGATCCCTGCTCCCGGCCGGCCGATATTACCCGTTAACAAACAGAGGTCGATCAAGCCGGCCACCGCCGACGAAGGGTCGGCGTTATACTGCGTAATCCCTGCGTCGAACACGACGGTCGAAGGTCCCTTCGCGAAGGCCCGGGCCGCATCACGTAGGGCATCCACTTCAACGCCGCAGACCGCGGCCGCGTCCTCGACGGTTATGGTCAGGGGTAACCCCATACCCTCCGACGTTGCGAGGTCCCCGTCGACGACCGCCCTGACCAGGCCGGCGATGAGCGTGACCTCCGTCCCCGGCCGGTACCGCAGCCAGCAGTGGGCCCAGTCTGCCATCTCGTGATGCCGGGGGTCGGCGACGATCAAGGTGCCCCCCGTGAACCGCGCCACCTGCCGCGCCCGCCACGCCGCTATTGGATGGGTCACCGAGGTATCCGAGGCGAACACCAGCAGGCATGCGGCCTCCGCTAGGTCGTCCAGGGAGTTGGTCATCGCCCCGTGCCCCAGCGCCTCCACCAGGGGCCGGATCATCGCCGCCTCGTCGATTCGAGCGTAGTGGTCGATATTCGGGCTCTCCATTACCTCCCTGGTGAACTTCTGCAGCGCGTAGTTCTCTTCATTCGTCGCCTTGGGCGATGCGACGGCGCCGAAGGCTGAGCCGTGCAAGTTGCTCAACCGGGAGTTGACTGCTTCCAAGGCCTCGTCCCAAGACACTTCCACGAAGGTTCCCTCTCGCTTCACCAGCGGGGCGGTCAGCCGGTCCGGTCGGTGGATGAACCCCAGCCCGTAGCGGCCCCGGGCTGAAGCGAACCCATGGTTCGCCGGCCCTGCCTTGTTCGGCGTCACCCGCAGCAGCTTGTCCCGCTTCGTCTCGATGTCCAACTGACACCCGTCCCCGCAGTGGGGGCACGTGGTCGTCACCGTCCGCTGGGAGGGGCCCGCCCACTTGCTCGGCCGGTCCATGATGGTGTTCACCGGGCAGGCGTCGATGCACGCGCCGCAGCCGTCGCAACCCACGGCCTGCAGGGACAGTCCGAAGGACGTGTCGATCCGGGCCTGAGGGCCTTTATACGACATCTCGTAGCAGCTCAGGCCCCGAACCTCGTCGCAGGTCCGCACGCAGCGGGCGCATAGAATACACTCGTTGAAATCCAGCTCTATAAAGGGGTTGTCTCGCCGGATTGGCGTCTCCACATGCCCCGGCCCGTACCAGGCGTGCTCCTCCTGGTAGTAGCGCATCGGGAACTTGAACATCTCCAGCTCTTCCGTGGCGCTCTGGAACTCGCACCGTTTGTTCTTCGCGCAGGTCAGGCACCGGTAGGTCACCACGGAGTCTCGCAGACAGATATCGTTGATGCCGCAGTGTTTCTGGCGGTGGCAGGTGAGGCAGCGGTCCGGGTGGTCCGCCATGATCAGGGCCATCACTCCCCGCTGCATCTCTAGCACCTCTTCCGTCCTGGTCCACACCACTTGGCCATCTGCGGTGGGCGTCGTGCAAGACGTCGGCATCCCCCGCACGTTATCGATCTGCACCACGCAGACCCGGCATCCCGCGAACACCGAGGTCCCCTCGTAGTAGCACAGGTGCGGTATGCGCACGCCTGCCCGCTCCGCGGCCAGCAGCAAGGGGATCCCTTTCTCCACCTGGTACGGTGTCCCGTCGATGGTGATGGTGACTAATTCAGCCACGGCTCGCCGCCACGAAGCCCGTTATTGCCACACACGTGTCCCCTCTCCCCCCGGGAGAGGGTTAGGGTGAGGGTCGCGACCTTTGCATCCTCTTTGGCGCTGGTGTGCAGCAGCCAACGATTTGTGAGGAACTCGCGGGCCTGCGGCCACATCCCTGCTC
>CAZPYZ010000019.1:8861-17442 GCA_964590215.1 uncultured Dehalococcoidia bacterium
ACGCCTGCCCGCTCCGCGGCCAGCAGCAAGGGGATCCCTTTCTCCACCTGGTACTGTGTCCCATCGATGGTGATGGTTACCGTTTCCATAGCTACGCCCGCACCTCTAGGCGGGCTCGCCGTTTCCCGCCGGCCCGTCCTCAGCGGGCAAAGCCCACAGGTCGATAAGCACGGCATCATCCGTGGCCATGAGTGGTCCGGTGAAGAAGTGGGCTGTTCCAGCGCCAGGATGCCGGTCCAGCCACTCCCCCGGCCCCCTAAAGGAATCCTCCCGCGTGGGCCCGTGCGCGATCATCCGGCCCTTCCGCATGTAACCGTTCCTGTTCCTCGTGACCACTTGCATAGTGACCCACTCGTTGGGGTAGAGCCTTTCCACCTCGGACTCTGTCAGCAAGGGCGTTTTTCCTTTGACGTCCACCACCGCACTCACCCCTGTGGACACTGATCGTTCAGGACTTGGCATCCAGCCACTTGAACATAGGCATCCAGAGCAGCAACGTCGCTTTAAATTCAGAAAGCAGATCGATCATGTTATGGCACATGATCTGCGCGACCTCGGCGGTCATTGGGGCAGGCGGGTAACCGCAGCGCTGAGAAAGGTGGCCTCAAGCCTTTTCCGGTGGCGGTCAACGACCGCAACTCCCCCTGGATATCCCCCTTTCCCATCTGCTCCAGATGACGCGGACACAGCTCGTGAGGCCCCTGGACCGCGGCCTCCCGGGCCAGAATCCGGTGGCTCTCCCGTACCGAAGCCCGCTCGAAGTCCCTAGACGGTCCTTCGCCTTGATAAACGCGGCACTACCTCCGCGCCAGCACCCCCGCCTGCCGTTCCGGCAGCGGCGTCCTGGCGGTTCGCACGGAGACCGCCTGCGGCACCGCCTCTCTGCAGAGCCCGCACCGGATGCACCGCGCTGCCGCGATGCGCGCCGAGGTGCCCTCCTTTACGATAGCATCCACCGGGCAGACCGCGACCAGTTGGTCCGCCAGCTCACCGGTAACAAGGGTGGGCTCGATCACGTACTCTTTCAGCCCGCGGCACGCCATCGCCCGGCAGCGTCCTTCCAGGATGTGCTCATCGAACTCTTCCTTGAAGAAGCGATAAGCGCTCGCGAAGGGGCCGGGGGTGAACTGGCCATGGACACAATTGCCGTTCATCATCACTCCCGACAGGTGCTGCATCGTCTCGACGTCTTCCGCCCGCCCCTGGCCCCGGGTGATCCGCTCCATGATGTCCACCATGCGCATCGAGCCAATGCGGCAACTCGTGCAGCGCCCGCAACTCTCGTCCTGGTCGAAGGCGAGCGCCCACTTACAGAGGTCGATAGGGCAGTCCCGGTCGTCGAAAAACACCATCCCCCCACTGCCCATCAGGGTCCCTGTCACCCCCTCCGGCCCCATGGGCGGGAAGTTTGCCGGGTCGAGCCCGGTGTCGAGCCAAGCGGCCGGTATCAGCCCCCCCAAGGGACCACCCTGCTGGATCCCCTTCAGGGAGTGCCCTTGCGGTACCCCCCCACCGCACACCTCCAGCACGGTCCGTATCGGCGTTCCGACGTCCACCTCGACGATACAGACCCGGTTCACCCGCCCGCTGAGGCTGAAGAGCTTCGTCCCCTTGTTCCGCTCTGTCCCTACCGAGGCAAACCACTCCATCCCGTTCAGAATAATGCCCGGTGCGCATGCGTAGGTTTCCACATTGTTAACATTCGAAGGCTTATAGAAGACGCCGGATTGCGCCGGGAAGGGCGGCTTGATGCGAGGCATGCCGCGATAGTCCTGGATGGAGGCGATGAGCCCCGTCTCCTCCCCGCAGACGTAGGCCCCGGCTCCCCGGACCACTTGCATGTCGTAGGAAAAGTCGCTTCCCAGAATGCGCTCCCCTAACAACCCATAGGTTCGAGCCTGCTCCAGTGCCCGCTCCACGCGCTCCACGCACAGCGGGTACTCGTCCCGGATATAGATGTAGCCAAAGGTCGACCCTGCAACGTAGGCGCCAATAGCCATCCCCTCGATGATCAGGTGAGGATCGCTCTCCATCAAGATCCGGTTTACGAAGGCCCCCGGGTCACCTTCGTCGGCGTTGCAGACCATGTACTTCGGGTGACCGCTGGCACCCTTGAGGAAATTCCACTTTGTGCCGGCGGGAAAGTTCGCTCCCCCCCGGCCCGTCAGCTTCGCATCCGTCAGTTGCTTCACGATGTCGTCGGGGGCCATGGCCAACGCTTTGTCAAGGGCCGCGTACCCCCCCGTCGCCAGGAAGCCATCGATGTCCTCAGGGTCTATCACGCCGCAGCGTTCCACCAGCCGCCGCCGTTGCACCTGAAAATACGGCAGTTGGGAAAACGGGCTAATGGTGCCTAACTGGCCGAGTCCCAAGGGGGACGTTCTCTGAGTTCCTCCAAAGGGTCCAGTGGGCGGCAGGTCGTCCACTCCCAACGCCAGCTCCACCCGCCGTTCCCCCCGCATCAGCACGTCCTCGATCAGCGCCGCGGCCTCCCCGGCCCGAACCGGCCCATAGGCCACCCGGGCCTCCCCAGGCCGTGCGATGAAAATGACGGGCTCCGCCCAGCACATCCCGGTGTCCCCGACCTGCATCACCCGGATGCCCCTGTTCTCCACGGCCTCCTGGGCCGCCTTCAACACCTCAGCGGCCCCGGCATGAAAGGAACATGAGCTGGTCGAGATCTCAACGCGCGGCCTGGTGGCGTCCGTCCGCTCCCGCCAACGCGCTTCGGCCCGCGCCTTCAAGAGGTGTAACGCTTCCATCGGCACCTACCCTGTGGAACGGCAACAACCGTTAGGGAATGCCCCATCCCAGCCCCTTCCGGCGCCGGCCCGACGCATCGATCCGCCGGCGCCCTTATTGAGCCACCCGGCGCGCCTCCTCCGCCAATGCCGTGGCATCGCCAACGCCGACCTTCCCCCGGACCGCCCCGTTCAAATACAGCAGCGGCGCAAACTGGCAGTGGCCCGCGCACTCCACCTCTCGCAGCGCGATGGCGTTCTCCGGGTGCCCGCCGGAGGCGTCCAGCCCCAACCGGTACGCCAATATCTCTCGGATCACGCGGGCCCCCAGCAGACAGCACGTCGGTCCGAGGCAGATCTCCAGCTCCACTCGCGCCGGCGGCCTGATCTTGAACTCCGTGTAGAAGGTGAGCGTCCCGTAGACTGTGGGCGCCGGCATCCGTAGCGCACGGGCGATGGGCTCCATCGCCTCCGGGGGCACGTAGCCGTAAGCCTCCTGGACCTTGTGGAAGACCTCCAGCAGCACGCCCCTCCGTCCCCGATACGGACGCAGGATCTCCCCTAAGTCATGGAGCACGGCCACTTCTGCCTGTGCAGGGTGGAGCGGTGCCCCCCTACCGGACTGGGATTCGCTCACGGTTCGGCCCAGGCCTTCCGATGCCCCAGTACACGAACCCGGCACTCTCCATCTGTTCCGGGTCGTAGATGTTCCGCCCATCCACCAGCACCGGCCGCCGCATTCCTCCCCGCAGCCGCAGGAGGTCGAGATTCTTGAATTCGTTCCACTCGGTGAGCACCACTACCGCATCCGCGTTTTGTGCGACCTCGTAGGGGTCCTCGCACAGCCGGACATTGGGGAGGGCCTTCTCTCGCGCCACCCTGTCCATTGCCGCCGGGTCGTAGGCCTGCACTCGCGCCCCCTCGCTCTCCAGGAGGTGAATGACCTCCAAGGACGGCGCCTCTCGGATATCGTCCGTGCCGGGTTTGAAGCTCAGGCCGAGCACCCCGATCAGCCTGCCCTCTAGCCGCCCCTCCAACAGATCCCGCAGGCGCTGCACGACCAGCCGCCGCTGGTCCCGGTTGATCTCCATCACCGCACGTAGCAACTGGGGATGGCAACCGTGGATGGCCGCCATGTGCTCCAGCGCTCGCACATCCTTAGGGAAGCACGATCCCCCGTACCCAACCCCTGCGTCGAGGTACCCCTGACCGATGCGGCTGTCCAGCCCCATCCCCCGAGCTACCTCCTTAATATCCGCCCCGACCATCTCACACACCGCGGCTATCTCGTTGATAAACGCGATGCGGGTCGCCAAGAACGCGTTCGAGGCGTACTTGATCATCTCCGCCGTGTTCAGATCGGTGATGATGACCGGGGCCTCGAAGGACGCGTAGAGCTCCCGTACCTGCTCCGCAGCCGCCCGCTCGTCGGCGCCCAGCACGATGCGATCCGGATGAAGGAAGTCTTGCACCGCCGACCCCTCACGGGTGAACTCTGGGTTTGAGACGACGGAAAAGGGGGGGTGCCCGTTGGTCCGACGGATGATGCTGGCCACCAGGTCTCCCGTGCCGATGGGCGCAGTGCTTCGGTTCACCACCACCGCCTCTCGCGTGAGGTTGGCAGCAATCCCCTCAGCGGCTTCTCGCACCTGTCGCATATCCGCCTCACCGCCCACTCCCGAAGGCGTGTTCACGGCGATGAAGACGAAATCGGCGTCCCCCACACCCTCGGCGTAGTCCGTGGTGAAGCCGATACGTTTTGCCTTCAGGTTCCTGTTTACCAGCTCCGTGAGCCCGGGCTCGTAAATCGGCAGCTCCCCTCGCCGGAGCATCGAAACCTTCCCCTCATCGATATCAAGGCAGCGGACCTGGTTCCCCAGGTCCGCAAAACACGTGCCGGTAACCAGGCCAACGTAACCCGCTCCTATGACAGTGATGGTCCTCATGGGGTGGGCCCGCCGGCTGAGGCGAGGAATCCGGGGTGGGGGGGGTTAACGGAGAAGGAGGCGAAACCGAGGCCCAGTACCATAGCCGTTCCCAATTATACGCCAATCGTGGATGGCGCTTGGCAGCCGGACCCCCCGGGGGTTGAGAATACCGGGGGCAGGCAGGCGGGGGGGGCGCGCCTGCTCTCCGTTGGCGTAGGAGCCCTTAGACGCTTGACTGCGCTGTCCGAGGGGCACCGTGCCACACCGCTGGTGGTTGCGCAGGGGGGGTGTATCCTGTCCCCTGATATGGACCGCAGTTACGGATAGCCCATGCGCCTCGACCTTGGGCCGATCTTCTCCCGCGCCGCCCACCTCACGTGGGGCCATCCTATTCTCTGGCTCTACGGGTTCCTCCTGGTCGTCGTCGGGGGCGAATGCCTGCGCTTCGGAGGGGAGACAAACCTCGGGGGCAATCAACTGGATCAGGCTCTCCGAGAGTTCCGTCGTCTCGACGCGAGCACGCTCCGCACCATCGCCCTGGCCGGCGTTAGCATCATCCTGGCCTTCTGGATGGTCTCCATTGTGCTGGGAAACTGGGCCATCGGCTCGCTCTTGGGAGGGCTCAACCAGGCAGCCAGCGACGGCGCCACCTCGCTGCGCGGCTCCTCTGCCCTTGGGCGGCGTGCCTTTTGGCCCCTCGTGGCCGTGGGCTTCCTTTCGGGCCTGGTTGCCTCGGCCCTACTGTTGCCATCGCTGGCCACGGCCGTTTTCGGATACCTGGCCGACCAACCCGTCTTCATCGGAGCCGCCTGTCTCTGGCTCCCTGTCGCCCTCACCCTCTGGGCCGCCATCGGCCTCCTCGTCACCCTCGCCCAGCTCCGTATCGTCCTGGCGGGGACAGGACCTTTCGAGGCCCTCACCAGTGCTTGGCGTTTTCTCACCGACAACCTGGGTGACCTGCTCCTGGTTTGGGCTGTCAATGATCTGGGTATTGGCTGCGGCGCCGGCTGCGTCACCGGATTCTTGATCCTCGCCGCTAGCATCCCAGCCTGGATCGGCTTCGCTATCGACCCGGCCCTCGGGGTCGTCCTCCTATTGCCGAGCCTGGCCCTTTCCTTCCTTGTTGTGGTGGGGCGAGGCGTGATCGCCGTCTTTCAGCGGGCGGTGTGGCTCCTCAGCTATCAGGAGCTGCAGGGACACGTGCCTCCCCCTCGCGAAGAGGGCTAGGCCGAGGGAACAGCCGCCGGTGACCCCTCCGCTTCAGGATGTCCCCTAGTGGACCAACTGCTACAACTGCTCGGCGCGGCTATGATCCTGATCGCTTTCACCGCCGCCCAGGCCAACCGGCTCAACCTCCAGTCCTACCCTTACCTGGTCTTGAACCTCCTCGGCGCCGGGCTCCTCACCGTCCTGGCGTACCTGGGCTCCCAGTGGGGCTTCTTTATGCTCGAGACCGTCTGGGCCATCGTCTCCGCTTGGGGCCTATTGACCCGGGTACGCGGTTCCTAGGGCAGGCTTCACCCTCGCTGTACCTCGTGACTCGTCACTACCTGATCGCCCAGACCACCTGCACACTCATGCGCGTCTCCATCTCCCCTGGTGCCACGAACGTCTCCTTCGCGGCCGCGGACGCCATCTGTCCCATGTTTCGAAGCAACTCCGGTGGCTGGGCACCGGCGCCTTCCTGAATGGAGATCGGCTCGCCCAGCCCTTTTCCCCCCAACCGCGCGAGTTGCTCAGCCTTCCCACGCGCGTCTCCCATGGCCAGCTCCCGGAGCTGTGCCTGCAATGAGGCCGGGTCCTTCAGTCCAAAACTCACGTGGTCGACCCGGACCAGGTTCCCACCAGCGGCTGCCACGGCGTCGACGATCCGTCCCACGTCACCCACGCTTCGCACCTTCGCCGTCACGATGTTGGTCACCCGGTACCCGCTGTCGATCATCACTCCGTTGGGTCCCGGGCGTCGCTCCGGCGCGATGGAGAAGTGCGCGGTCTTGATGTCCGCCTCGGCCACACCTCCTCCCCGCAGCGCCGCGATGACCTGATCCATCGCCTCCGCGGCCCGGGTTCGCGCCTCTTCCACCGTGCGGGCCTGGGCCTCAACCCCTAGCCGCACCGTCGCCATGTCCGGCACCAGCGTCAGCTTCCCTTCCCCCGTCACGCTGATCCCCGTGGGCTGCCCCACCGGCTGCAGTACGGTGCTGCTGCTCCCTGCCACCCCCACCGGCCGCAGCAGCACGAATGCCAGCAATCCCAGCGCTACGATGAGCCCCCCCGTCAACGTCCCGCTGTTGAAGAACCTCGTCCCGTCCATTGGTCGGACCTCCTCTCTCTCACCTGTCTAGATGTTCCGCTCTGCCCGCCGTGCACGTTCCAGCCCCACCAGCAACCCCACGAGCAGGACGAAGGCCACCGTCAGGGCGGCGCTCACCGGCCCCGGCCTGACACCCATCCCCCCGGATGGCGGAGATATGCTCGCCGGCCCTGCGCCCTGAGCCGGCGCTCCAGGGCCCGGCGGACTCCCTATTCCTCGCATGACGTATGGCCCTCCGACTCCCCGGTCGGCGTCACCAGTGGCCGTGGGCGCCCGCGCCCCGGTGCTGCGCTGGACTGGCGCACCCGCCGCCGCCCCCGGCAGCGACTGCTCCTGGGAGTCCCTCAACGCCGGCACCGCAGGCGCCGCTTCCTGCGCCTTGTTCGCGGCGTCGCTCTGCCCAAGCGTCGGCGCGGGGGCATACCGTGCGATGGCAGGCCCCGGCATCGCGGCGTAGCTTTCGAGCCCCACCGCGAGCACCAGCATAGTGGCCACGGCCGCCGTCGCCATGCGCAGCCCAGGCAGCAGTCCGAACCAAGGCCAGCCAGCGCCATCGCGCAGGGCGGCGCTTTGGCGTCCTGCGACGCCCACCATCGGGTAGAAGGATCTCGGCACCGCGACCTCACGCAGCCCGCTCAGGTACTCCCGCGTCGCTGTCAATGACGCGATCTCCTCCTGGCAGACCGCACAAGAGGCAAGATGCCCCTCCATCTCCTCGCGGCCGCGCCCATCCACATACTCGGACAGCCGCTCCAGGGAGGGGTGCCCGCGCTGCGGTATCAGCCTGCTCCACACCATGTCATCCTCAGAGCTTGTGAAACAATCGCCCAAACCCGTAGAGCGGGTCCTTGTGGCCCGCAGGGGAGGCGGGGGACAAGCCCCCGCGCTACGAAAGAATCACAAGCTCTCAGACCAACTCCGCGTTCTCCGCGTCCTCCGCGTTGAATCCTCATTTCTGAAGACGCTCCACCGAGGGAAAAAGTTCCCCGTGCTCCCTCAACAGCTCCCGCATCCTGGCCCGGCCCCGGCTCAATCGCGACTTCACAGTCCCCAGCCCGACTCCCGTTGCGGCCGCGATCTCCTCGTAGCTCAATCCTTGCACGTCCGAGAGCACCAGCACGGCCCGGAACTCCGGCGCCAGCTCCATCAACAGGCCCGACAGCACCCGCTCCCGCTCTGCCGCCAGCGCCTCCTCTTCCGGCCCCCGCCCAGGGTCCGGCACCTGCCATCGCGCGGAGGCGGCGCCTCCATAGGGCGCGGGGTCACCGTCCTCACTGGCAGAGGTATCGAGGCTCACGCTGCGCCGACGAGCCGCCCGTCGTAGCATGTCATAGCAGACGTTCGTCGCGATGCGGAGCAGCCAGGCCCGCGGGTTTTCTCCTCGAAAACCGCCGAAGGCCCGGTAAGCGGAGACGAAGGTTTCTTGCGCTGCGTCCTCCGCCCCGTGGGGGTCCCGCAGCATGCGGAGCGCGAGGTTATACACCTGCGTCTGGTGCGCCTCCACCAGCTCCTGAAATCCTTCGTTCTCCATCGTCCGCCATGATACCGGCTGACGCGGCCTGTCTTATGCCTTCATCCCCTCACTTCCTCACTTCCTC
>CAZPYZ010000020.1:0-16943 GCA_964590215.1 uncultured Dehalococcoidia bacterium
GGCTCGGAGATGTGTATAAGAGACAGCCCGACTGCCGGGATACCTGTCCCATCACTGCGGCGGCGCTGATTGGCCTCCAAAGCGCATATCCTGAACTGGTGCTGATGGGCGTTAACGCCAACCCTGAGGCCGAGTTCAAGGACCTCTTTGGACTGGAACGGCTGCCAAACTGGCACTTCGTGAACGGTACTCGGGCAGAGTTAGAGCCCGTTTGGCGAAGCTATGGGGTGGCCTCCGTGCCAGGACAAGGCAGCAGGCTCGAACATACCTCCGGAGTGTTTCTCATCGATAGGGATGGCATGCTTCGGGTCTACATCAATGACCCCTCGCGGCTGATGGAGATCCTGATCAAGCGGATGAGGGAGCTTTGATCGAAATCAACATCGACCCCAACATGTTCTCCTTGGGGCCGCTCCTCATCACCTGGCATGGATTCTTCAGCGCGGTGGGCCTTGCTGCCGGCCTCTGGCTCACCGCCAAGCTGGTGGAGGGGACCCGGGTGACGGCGGATGACGTGTACTCCGTGGCGATGGCCGCCGTGCCCGGCGGCATCGTGGGGGCCCGCTTGCTTTTCGTCATGGAGAACTGGCACCTCTTCGCCGACCGCCCGCTGGGGATCCTGGCCATCAACGAGGGCGGCATATCCATCTACGGCGCGGTGATCGGTGGCAGCATCGCGGGGGCTCTCCTGACCCGGTTCCTCAAGCTACCGGTCGCTCTGCTGGCCGATCGAGCCGCCATTGGCCTGATAGTTGGGGAGGCGATTGGCCGGATCGGGGACATCATCAACGGAGAACACCATGGCCGGGAGGCCGAGGGGCTGCCCTGGAGCGTGACCTACACGCACCCCCAGACCTTGGGCGAGCCGGGGGTGGCGGTGCATCCTGCGGTGGCGTACGAGATGGTGTGGGACCTCGCCATGGGCGCGCTGCTGTACTGGTTCCTGCGACGCCAACCGCGGAGTGGCCTGACTTACGTGGCGTATCTCTTCGTCTACTCAGTAGGCCGGCTGTGGACGGGATTCTTCCGGAAAGACACGATAGTCTTGCCTGCGTCGCCGACCGGCGATGCGGGCCTCGGCATGGCCCAGCTAATCGCGGTGGTCCTGATCGCCGTCTCAATCCCCTGGTTCTTCACCATGGTGCGCGATGCCCAGCGCCGCGGATTATCTCCCACGACTTAGAGAACGCCTCCTCCTGGACTGGGACGATCCCATCTTCTCGGGACCGCTTTTCGTCGGGGAGCGAGGCGAGGCCCGGAAGAAGCTCCGGGACCTCATGAGCCCCAAGAGCGAGGACGCGATCACGTGGAGCGTGTTCCGTACTTTCATGCGGCTTCCCCACCGCGAGTGGACGGCGGCCTTGTTTGGGAGATCGACGGAAGGCGAGGTGGAGATGGGGTTCTGGATCAACAATGCCGCGCTCGCCATCGAAACGCCGAGCCTGGGGGCTGTGGTCGAAGGGAAGTACTCCGGAGATGTGGCGGGCGCCACGGCCCGGCAGGCTGATGACATCGCACGCTGCCTGGACGTCACGCTGGAACTGGCGGGGCCGCAGCGGGAGCCCTTTTTCGTTCTCGTCACAGACGATTACACTCATCCCCAGGCGGACGCGTTAGCGCGCTGGATGGGGCCGGCCGCGCTGCCAGACGAGGACCCGTCCTCAGCAGCGCCGTATGTCCCGACCTTGCGTTACGAGATCCTCATGCCCCGCTACATGAACGAGCCTGGCTTTCTGGCCTCGAAGCTGCCGCACCGGTCACCGGAGGACGTCGCGCGGTTGGAAGGCCGGATCGGCTGGCTGAGCTGGGCGGACCTCATCGACGGCGTGCTTGATCGGTCGGCAGGGTTTCTCCCGGAGCAGCACCGCGTGCTGAGACGGCTAGTGGACTGGCTGCGCGACAGACGCCTGCTCCACAAGGGGAGTTAGGAGGTATGGTGATTCCGAACGCCCCTCCCCGGATGGAAAACCCGACCACTCGTTCTCCGATGCTCCGCGGCTTTGCGGCCCCGCCTGACCCTTTTGGCACGCAAGAGAAGGGCCTTGGGCCAAGTGGCTGAATGACAGGTATGCGCGCGGAATGCCACCGCATCCGGCCCTTCCCGACATTCTTGTCCCCGACCTGAAGCTCGTCTTCGTCGGGTACAACCCGAGCCTGCCGGCGGCGCGGACCGGCCATTACTATGCCGGGAAGCAGAACTCCTTCTACGCCCTGCTTTACCGGCACGGCCTGACGCCGGCGCTGCTTACCCCCTGGGAAGACCGCACGCTGCCCAAGTATGGCATCGGCGTCACCGACCTGTGTCCCATCCCGACGGCCCAGGCCGGCATGCTGCCGCTCGGCGTGCTGCGGGCAGGGCGGGAGGTGCTGAGGGAGAAGCTCCTTCGGCACCAGCCCAGGCTGGTTTGCTTCAACGGCTTGGGAGTCTACCGCGCGTACTTCGGCCAGCCACCGGCTGGGCTGAGACTCCAGTCCGACCTCATCGGGACCAGCCAGGTGTTCGTGGTGCCATCCACCAGCCCGGCGAACAATGGGATGATGAAGAAGCGTGAGGCCGCTTTCGGTGAGCTAGCGAGGCTGGTAGGCTGGTCCTGAGCTTGTCGAAGGGCGGATGCTAGACTTGGGGTGGACGTGGAGGAGAAATGCCGGCGGTCGAAGAGTTTAAGGAACAGTACCCGGACCAGTGGGTAGCGATCGAGGTCACGCGATCACGAGGGGCGGAGCCCTTGGAAGGGTGGGTTATCGACCATGATGCTGACCATGAAACGCTCTCCGAGCGGGTGAAGTTGTCCAAAGACAAGGATATCGCCGTTTTCTTTACCGGCCCGCTCGTGCCTGAGGGTTGGGCCATCATCTTGTAGGTGCAGCCGCATCGAATTGGCTCCGCTATCGGCGTTTGGTTCACCCTGCATGGCCCAGTTGGAACGAGGCGACAACTTGGACTGTTGGATACAGGCGCGGCGTACACGACGATTTCGCTCCGCTTGGCCGGCGAACTGGGGTATGAACCAACTCTGGTACCACACCACGTCCGTATTGCAACCGCATCTGGGATTGAGTCTGCTCCGCTCCTCATGATCGATGCCATCGAAATCGCCGGGCACCGGATCTCAGACGTGGAAGCCATCGGTCTTAACCTGCCTCGGGCGATCGGGTTTCGCTGCCTGCTCGGCCTAAGCGCCCTGCGGCACTTCGACCTCGACCTGCACCTCAAATCCGGCCACCTGGAACTCCGAGACCCCTGACATGCCACGGCAACGGACCCAGAAGTCGCTGTTCGGTCATCAGGCAGAGTCCCATCCGGACGCCAGCGCGCCCCTGGCAACGCGGATGCGTCCGCGGTCGTTGGAGGAGTTCGCCGGCCAGGAGCACCTGGTCGGTCCCGGCCGGGTGCTACGTCGCAGCATCGATGGCGGGCACGTCCCCTCCATGATCCTCTGGGGCCCTCCAGGCTCGGGGAAGACCACCCTGGCGCGGCTCCTGGCTGCCTCCACTGACCATGCCTTCGAGCAGGTCAGTGCGGTAACCTCAGGCGTCGCCGACCTGAGGAAAGTGGTCCAGGAGGGGCGCGATCGCCTGAGCGAGACCGGTCAGGGCACTATCCTCTTCATCGACGAGATCCACCGCTTCAACAAGGCGCAGCAAGACGCCATCCTTCCCCACGTCGAGGAGGGGACCATAACCCTCATCGGCGCGACCACGGAGAATCCCTCCTTCGAGGTCATCGGCCCCCTTCTCTCCCGGTCCCGCGTCTACACCCTCCACGCCCTCACCGACGAACAGGTGGGAGGCCTGGTTGACAGGGCGCTGGCGGACGTGGAGCGGGGACTGCGCGGCGCCGTGCGGCTGGACCCGGACGCGAAGGATTATCTGGTACGGATGGCGGGAGGGGACGCCCGGGCCGCTCTGAATACGCTGGAACTGGCGGCCGGCGCGGTTCAAGCTGGAGGGCAGACCACGTCGCCTGCTGGACAGTCCGAGACGGTTATCCCACACGTAACCATCTCCCTGCTGGAAGACGCTCTGCAGCGAAGAGCCTATCATTACGACAAAGCCGGCGACGCCCACTACGACACTATCTCGGCCTTCATCAAGTCCCTGCGCGGTTCCGACCCCGACGCGGCCCTCTACTGGCTGGCGCGGATGGTGGAGGCGGGAGAGGACCCGCTGTTCATCGTGAGGCGCATGGTCATCGCCGCTGCGGAGGACGTGGGGCTGGCCGATCCCCAAGCGTTGATGGTCGCCACCGCCTGCCAGCAGGCGGTCCATTTCGTCGGCATGCCGGAGGGATTCCTGCCCATGGCCGAATGCGCGGTCTACCTGGCGGCGGCGCCGAAGAGCAACACGGCATACATGGCCTACCTCAAGGCGGCGGAGGATGTGCGGGAGCACGGCGATCTGCCGATCCCTCTCCATCTCCGGAACGCCCCGACCCGGCTTATGCGCCACATGGGATATGGCAGGGGCTACGAGTACCCCCACAACTTCGACGAGCACTACGTGGAGCAGGCGCACCGGCCTCCCGAGTTAGAAGGGAAGCGGTACTACGATCCTGGCAACCTGGGGTTCGAGGCAACGATAAGGGCCTGGCTGGAGCGCCTCAGGGAACGCGAGACTGGATCCGAGCCCCGACCGTAAGGGAGGGAAGCTTCCGTAACTACCCCGCGAACGGCCTCACCAGGGCTTGCTGGGCCGTCAGGCGGGCACTCGGTGGCGCCCGGCGCAGGGATTCGCCTTCACCCAGTTGACCAGTTGAAACACTGACCAGGCGAAGGGCACGTAGCCTCCGTAGCCGAGGATAGGCATCTCGAACAGCTGCAGGAAGTGCAGGCCTGGAACGGTGTAAGTCCATTTCGGGCTCGCTCCAAAGTTCCAGAGCTCCCAGAAGAAGCCGCAACCGATCCCTGCCAGGCCAACTGCCACCGGTAGGGCGAACTGCCTCCTCGTCAGCGTCGCCGCGAAGTTTGGGCCGCCACGCCACCCCACGGCGGCGTCCAGGACCAGGAAGGGAGCGACCCAGACCAGGGGATAGAAGACCGTGGGAGCGAGGATGACGAGGGTCTGGCCGACAAGACCAGCGGTGAGTTCTAGAGCCAGCCACCCAGCCGCCAGGCGAGGACGCCTCGCCCCTACGTAGGGGTCGGGTTTCCCGGCCCGGGGGAGGAGGTGGCGGGCCAGCCGCCAGGCGGCGTCCAAAGCAGGAACGACCGTGGAGAAGGTGAGGGTGGCGAGGAGGGTGTATTCGACTGGACCGTAGTCGAACAGCGAGTGGTAATGCCAGTTCTGGACCCATTCGTTGACCAGTTCGAACCACCACCAGAGGGGGATGGACAGGGCCATGAGGGCCAGGTGGCGGCGCCATGGCAGCGGCTCATCGCCCGCCAGAGTCCGGGCGAGGATGATGGCGCTGGTCCAGAGCCCGAAGAAGAAGACCGGGTTCCAGTAGGTGCGAAGGGTCCAGAGGGCCCACCAGCACAGCGCGAGCGCGGCTCCCGATCCCAGGAGCCACCCCGCCCGGCCTTCGGGGGCCGCAGGCAATATCCCCCTCGCCCGGATGGCCGTTCCTTGAGGCCCTCGAACGGCCCCGTGGGACCCTATTTTTTCAACCACAAATCTTGGAAGGGGTACCCTGGCATGGCGGTGCTGGAGCCCCACTGGTTGGTGAGGAGGCGCATCGAAAGCCTTCTAGTAGGAAAGGGCGTTGACTTTGGCGAGGGGCATGCCGGTGCCGCCATAGCGATTCATGATGATCTCGGCAATGATGCTCACGGCGATCTCTTCGGGCGTCTCCGCGTGGATATCCAGGCCGATGGGGCTGTGGATTCGGGCGAGCGCTTCCCGAGAGATGCCCGACTCATTGAGAAGTTTCATAACGGCGCTTGCCCGCCGTTTGCTTCCGATCATCCCGATGTAAGCGGCCTGGGAATTGACGACGGTCCGGACGGAGATCTCGTCCTGTTTATGGCCCCGGGTAACAACGACTATGTAGGTGGACTCGTTGATGGGAAACCGCTGAAGAGCAGGGACGAAGTCCTCGCAGATGATCTGGTCGGCATCCGGGAAGCGCTCCCGGTTGGCGAAGTCGGGCCGGTCGTCCAGGATCGCCACCTCGAACCCGACCATCTTCCCAAGCTTTGCCACGAACCCGCCGATATGGCCCCCACCCACCACGAGCAGGGTTGGGGGGCGCACGACCTCGACGTAGACCTCGAAGGTGGCGGACCGCTCGACCCGACGCGTGCGGAGAGCGCCCTTGGGGTAGATAAACGCCTTGGAAACACCCTCGGCGAGAGCGCCCCGGGCGTCCCCGATGACCGGCTCATCCCATTCTTTGCCGAAAGTGCCGAGGATCCGGCCATCGCCCCAAAGAACCATGCGGGAGGAGGGCGGTGGCAAGCCGGGCGCCTGGCTGCGGATCACGGTGATGAGGGCAACGGCCTCATTATGGTTGACGGCCTCCACAAAGGCCGCCATCAGGTCTATCCCGTTCATGGTTAAGCGGTTCTAGTCATCCCGAGTTGAGGACTTCTCCGGTGCAGCAGAACTTCCGGGGCAGTGTCTCAGAGTGTACCATTGGGGATGCTAGCATGACCGCTGGTGTTGAAGCTCCGATCACCTTGGGATTCGTGGGCGGGACGGGTCCGGAGGGAACCGGCCTGGCCCTACGGTTCGCAGCCGCCGGCCACCCGGTCATCATCGGGTCTCGGGACGCCGGACGGGCGCAGGAGGTCGCCGCTCGACTGTCAGGGGGCATCAAGGGCGAGGAAAACGCCCAAGCCGTATCCGCCACTCACGTAGTCTTCCTCACGGTCCCCTACCCTGCCCAGGCCGGGCTGCTACCGTCTCTTGCGGAGGCGATAGGAAGCCGTGTGGTTATCAACACTATCGCACCAGTGGTTTTCGAGAAGGGCCGGCCCCGGCCGGTAGCCGTTCCGGATGGCTCCGCCGCCCAGGAGGCGCAACGGCTGCTGCCCAATGCGCGGGTGGTCGCTGCCTTTCACCACCTGAGCGCGAAGCACCTGGCCAACCTGTCCCACCCCCTGGAAGGGGATGTCCTGGTCTGCGGAGACGACCGGGAGGCGAAGCAAGCTGCCATGGAGCTGGTCCGGGAGCTGCGGGAGCTCCGCCCCGTTGACGCGGGGGACTTGGCCTACGCATCAGTCCTCGAGTCGGTGACCGCCCTCCTCATCGGGATCAACCGGCGCTATCGCACCGAGAGTGGCGTCCGAATTACTGGCTTGTGAGCAGCCTACAGATTACCGGTCTGCGCACGCTACCAGAAGTCGGGGCGGGCGCTGACCTGTCCAGGCTCATCGTCGACGCGACTCAGAAGGAAGCTGCCGGCCTGCAGACGGGAGACGTTGTCGTCGTCACCCAGAAGGTCGTGTCCAAGGCAGAGGACCGCATCGTGGACCTGCGCACGGTGAAGCCATCTGCCTTTGCGAAGTCCCTGGCGCAGCAGTGGGAAAAGGATCCTCGCCAGGTGGAAGTGATCCTACGGGAGACCCGGCGGATCGTGCGGATGGACCAGGGCGTCCTGATCATGGAAACCCACCACGGCTTTGTCTGCGCTAATGCGGGGGTTGATCGATCCAACGTGCCTGGAGATGACAACGTGAGCTTACTTCCGGTGGACCCAGACAGGTCGGCGGAAGAGATCCGACGGGGCCTGGGAGTTGAAGCCGCGGTCATCATCAGCGATACCTTCGGGCGCCCCTGGCGGGAGGGGACCACAGAGGTCGCCATCGGCATAGCCGGCATGGACCCGCTTTGGGACTACCGCGGCCGCCCCGATGCTTACGGGTATGTCTTGAGGAGTACGGAGGTGGCGGTGGCGGACATGCTTGCCAGCGCCGCCGGCCTCGTGATGGAAAAAGCATCCCGGGTCCCCGTTGCGATCGTCCGGGGTTTTCCTTTCGAGACGGGAGAGGGTGGCGGAAGACGCCTGCTGAGGGCCCCAACGAAGGATCTGTTCAGGTGATACCGGGATGAGTCAGTAGAGCGGCACGTCCAAAGGGCGGTAGCCATCGGCCTGCTCGGCCGACTACAATCAGTGGGCCATGGCCGAAGCCCGGCACTACATCAGGTACGCGTTCTACAAGACCGACCCCGCATGGCGGCGCCTGCCCTTGGAGGAGCAACGTGCGGGCGCCAAAGAGTTCTGCGAGGGAGTCGAATCCTTTGCCGAGGAGATGATGATCCGCTCCTACAACCTGCAAGGAATGCGGGGGGATGTGGATTTTATGCTCTGGCAAGGAACCAGCCGTTTGGAGTCCCTACAGCGGCTGGCGGTGCGCCTGGCGGCGACCGGTCTCGGCCGATACGTTACCACTCCCCACTCGTACCTGGCGATGACCCGGCGGTCCCCCTATGTGGATGACCATCGCCATACCGGACAGGAGGGATCGAGCCTGGCTCCACGGCCCCGGGGCTCGCAGTACTTATTCGTCTATCCCTTCGTCAAGACACGCCAGTGGTACCGGCTGACCAGGGCGGCGCGCCAGGGAATGATGAACGAGCACATCGAGGTAGGACACAAGTACCCGACCGTGAAAATTAACACGGCCTACTCCTTCGGCCTGGACGACCAGGAGTTTGTCGTCGCCTTCGAGACGGACGTGCCGGGGGATTTCCTTGACCTGGTTGCGGAGCTCCGGGAGACCGAGGCCAGCCTCTACACCCTTCGTGACACGCCTATCTTTACCTGCGTGAACCAAAACCTTCAGGAGGTGCTGGAAAGCCTCATCTCCTGATGTCCTCCGTTCCCGCACCGGCGTGGACGGCTCGGACCTTGAGCCCGACGCAGGGGAAGAATGGGGCAGCCAGGGCAGCGGTGCTCGCCATCGTCCTCCTCGCCTTCGCGGTCCGGGTGGCCGGCCTGGGGGAAGACAGTCTGTGGTTCGACACGGCCCACAGCGCAGTGGTGGCCTCAAACGGGACCGTCGCCGATGTGGTACAGGCGGCGGCTAGCGATTACCAGGCGCCCCTCTACTTTCTCGTTCTTCACTTCTGGCTGCAAGCGGCCGCCTTCGATTTCTGGGTTGCACTGCCCACGGCCTTCTTGGGCACGTTGACGGTGGCTCTGACGTACGCCACAGGAAAGCATTGGTTCTCTCACCGCGCCGGACTGGCGGCTGCCCTCTTTTGCGCGGTGACCAGCTATCAGGTCTACTACTCCCGCTACCCGCGCGCCTATCTGCTGCTGACGTTTCTAGGGTTGCTGGCTGCCTACGCACTGATACGGGCACTGTCGGATGGACGGAGGCGTTGGTGGGTCGTGCATAGCGTAGCCGTGGTACTTGCTCTCTACACACATCCGTACGCGGGATTCCTCGCAGCGGTGCTCTGGGCATACGCAGCCTGGTCGATAGCCCGGCGGACCACTCCCTCACGGCCGTGGCTCGTTTTCCTCACCTCCATCATTGCGGCCGGCCTCGCCTATCTTCCCTGGCTGGGAACCACCCTATGGCAATGGGGGCAGGTACAGGCGGGCGCGGATGCGTGGATAGAGCCAATCACTCGCGACAGCTTCAAGACGCTCTGGGACTGGCTCTGGTTCAGGACTCGGTACGATTACGGTGGCGCGGTGGACCTCCTCATGCGACTCGCCCGGTACTTGTTCACCGGGCTGATGGTGCTGGCGTTGTGGCAGGGCCGGCGGCAATCGGAGATCTGGCTGGCGGCGGGCCTGGTGCTGGGGCCAGTGGTGTTGGTGTGGCTGGTGTCGGCACTCTCGCAACCACTGTGGGACCCGCGCTATTTCGTGATCCTGTCGCCCTTCTTCGGGTTGTGGCTGGGGTACGCAGTAGACGCAGTACCGGCCGCGTTGTGGCCCAGGCTTCCCATCCTCGGAACCCGGGCAAGACCCGCCTTCGATAACCTGTTGGCGCTCACGGTGGTCGCCATGGCAGTTCCTCCGCTCATCTCCCTTTACCTCAACCCCGCGTTCCGGTCTCCCGATATACGAGCGGGCAGCCAGTGGATCCGTGAACAGGTGGGACCTGGGGAGCTGATCCTGCACATCAACTACCAGAGCTATCTGCCCGCGCTCTGGTACGACCATTCGGCGGCAGGCAAGCCTGTCTTGAGTCCCTCGGCGGAGCCTGTCCTGAGCCGAGCCGAAGGGCTCGGGGTAAGGTCCGCCGAAGGGACCCCCGCGCTCCCAGGCTATTCAGTCCCATGCGTGTGGGAATCTCTCCCCGATGCATGGTGCAGCGGCTCCCCCTACCGGCAGGGATACGTGAACTTGGAACGGGGTGAGGCTATACCCGATGAGCCCAGGATCTGGCTGATGGCCCTCTACAACCACAACAGGACGGGGGAGAAAGAGGAGGTGCAGAGACGGATGCAGGTGTTGTGGGGACGCCGATTCATCGACGCCGCGAGGGCCGCCTACACCGGAGTTTTGGTCTACCGGCTGGATCGGGTACCCTAACACCATGAACCTGACCGTCGCGATGATCTTGGCCGGGGGGCAGGGGGAACGCCTCAGCATCCTCTCCCAGGAGCGGGCGAAGCCGGCGGTCATTTTCGGCGGCAAGTACCGCATTATCGACTTCACCCTCAGCAATTGCGTCAATTCAGGCATCTACCGGGTAGCTGTCCTCACCCAATATCGCCCTCGTTCTCTCAACGACCATATCGGGATTGGCCGGCCCTGGGACCTCGACCGATCCGACGGAGGCGTTCACCTGCTGCAGCCCTACACCGGCCGAGGCGAGTCGGACTGGTACCGGGGAACCGCCGACGCGGTTTATCAGAACCTCTATTTCATCGAAGAGCGGCGGGTAGAGCAGGTGTTGATCCTCGCGGGCGACCATGTCTACCAGATGCGGTACGACGACATAGTGGAGTTTCATCGCGCCCGCAAAGCCGAGGTGACGCTAGGAGTCGTGGAGGTGCCCTGGGAGCACGTTAGCCGCTTCGGCACGGTGATGATGGAGGAGGACGGCCTCATCACCGGCTTCGAGGAGAAGGTGGCCCATGCACGGAGCAACCTCGGCTCAATGGGCATTTATGTCTTCGAACCCGACATTCTGAGGCGCCGGCTCATCGAGGACGCCCACCGTAAGACGAGCCATGACTTCGGACATGACATCATCCCCGCGATGGTGGAAGCGGGCGGCCGCGTCTACGGGTACCGATTCCAGGGTTACTGGCGAGACGTGGGTACAGTTCAAGCCTATTGGGAAGCCAACATGGACCTACTGGTGGACCTGCCCGCCATGAATCTCTATGACCCAGAGCAGCGCATCCACACCAAGACCGCCAACTATCCCCCCGCCAAGATCGGGCCGCGAGCCCACGTCAGTCGTAGCATCATTTGCGAGGGGTGCATCGTGGACGGGTACGTCGAACATTCCGTGCTCTCTCCCGGGGTCCACATTGAGGAGGGCGCCGTGATCCGCGACTCCATCATGTTCGACGACTCCCACGTCGAACATGAAGCCAGTGTCAACCGCTCTATCGTGGACAAAGAGGTGCGCATCGGCCACGGGTCGCAGTTAGGTTGGGGGGAGGACTATACGCCGAACAAGCAGGACCCGGCACACTTGAACTCTGGGATCACGGTGGTGGGCAAGCGGGCTTACCTTCCGGCCGGGCTGCGCGTCGGCCGCAATTGTAAGATCGCCCCGGGGAGCAATGGCGAAGACTTCGAGGCGCAGCTCATCCCCAGCGGGGAGACGATTATCGGGAAACGAGGGCTGCGAGCGCTGTTTTAGGCGGCGGTCTCGTTTTCCCACAGCCAGGGGCGGGCCCCGGAGAGCCCGACCGGGCGAGCACGTGGGTTGGCGCTCACTGGACGAGGTTTCCTGAACATCCTCTACGCGGCAGCTGAGGTCGCTCCGTACTCCAAGGTCGGAGGACTAGCCGACGTTGCTGCGTCGCTCCCGAAGGCCCTCCGATCCCTTGGCCACGACGTTCGGGTCCTGGCCCCAGCCCACTCCCCGCTCCCAGTGGAGGCGGTGGTGGCGCGGGCCGCGATCCCAGTCCTCGGTGTGGAGGAGACAGCCGCATACTTCCAGCCCGAGGCACAGGTGTACCTCGCGGCGAACCCGAACTATTTCGGGGAAAAGGCCGTCTACGGCGAGCCCGACGACCTACACCGGTATTACTTTTTCAGCCTGGCCGTGCTGCAGGCACCCCAGGCGCTCAGGTGGCGGCCTGACGTGATTCACTGCAACGACTGGCATACGGGATGGGTTCCTTTGGGGCTGCGAAACTACGCTATGAACGATACGCGGTACCGGGGTATAGCCTCCGCGTTGACGATCCACAACCTCGCCTACCGGGGACCCGACGCCGTGAGCGACATCTTGGGACCTGCGATCTACTACGCCGACGCAGTGAACACCGTGAGCCCCACCTACGCACGGGAGATCACATCCCCGGAGTACGGTCTCGGGCTGGAAGCCCTGATCGGGCTTCGCGGGAGTAGCTTGCGCGGGATTCTGAACGGCATCGACCTGGAGATCTATGATCCTGCCCGTGACCCTGCCCTCGCCGCCAACTACCGGCCCGAGAGCCTGGACCGGCGGGCGGAAAACAAAGCAGCGCTTCAGGATCGCATGGGACTCGCCGTGGAACCCGGCACTCCCTTGGCCGGTGTCGTCTCCCGGTTGGACGCCCAGAAAGGCCTGGACCTGCTGATTCCCGTCATCGACCAGTTGGTAAACCAACTCGGGCTGCAACTCGTGGTCCTGGGTAGCGGCGCCCGGCCATACGAGGAGGCTCTTAGCGAAGCCACACAGCGGCACCCGGGCCGGGTGCAGGCTGTCTTCGCCTTCCGGCCCGATCTTGCCCCGCTGATCTATGCCGGGGCGGACCTGTTTGTGATGCCCTCCAGGTTTGAGCCCTGCGGCCTGGGTCAGCTCATAGCGATGCGCTACGGCGCGATACCCGTGGTACGGCGCACGGGAGGCCTGGCCGACACAGTGCAGGATGTAGCGGCGGACCTGGCCAAAGGCACAGGGTTCGTGTTCCAGGACTACCAGCCCCAGGATCTGTTCGACGCACTACAGCGTGCGGTTCTGGCCTACAATGAAGAGCCACCCTGCTCGCCGGGGTCATGGCAGCGGCTGGTGCGGGGGGTGATGGCCCAGGACCATTCCTGGGCAGCCCCGGCTCGTCGATACGAAGAAATGTACATCGATGCCCTGCGCGCCATGCGCGAGGCTTAGGGGCGGGGTCACCTCGTCCCTGCTGGAGGCCAGATGCTGGGACCCATCGCCGCCATTATCGCTATCATCGTTGCCGCGGCCGTCATGGCCGCCGGATTCTTCACCGGCATCTCCGTGCTGGTCACCGTGGGCATGATCCTGTTGCCGCTGACGGTGCTCCTCGGCGTCCCGATGTGGGGACGCCGGACTCAGTAGCATTTCCAAAGGCTGCCGCATCAGGAAGGAGAGCGCCTGAGAGGGGTTCTGGCCCCTCAAGGCGTCCGCAAAAGGCGTTGGAGAGTCGATGCCCATTCCCGCAGCTAGGATTGTAGGTTGAGTCCACAGACGGGAGCACCCGCACGCCATGGTCCCGTTGCCGGGATTGACCTGGGGGGGACTAAGGTCAGGGTAGGGATTGTCGACAGGAACGGGAGGCTGCTCCGGGCCGAAAGCCACCCGACGCAGGCGGAGCAAGGGCCGGAGGAGATCATCCGCCGGATCGCCGCCTTCGTCCAGGAGATGGCCCAGGACGCTGGCCTGGAAGGGGGGCTAGGTGCTGCAGGTGTGGGGGCGCCGGGCCCCATCAACGTTCGAACAGGGGTCGTCTCAACCATGCCCAACTTGCCGGGGTGGGAGGAGTTTCCCATTCGGGACCGCCTGCAAGGCGCCCTGGGCTTCCCCGTCGCCGTGGGGAATGACGCCAGCGTGGCAGCACTGGCGGAGCACCGCTATGGCGCCGCCCGAGGGAGCCAGGACATGGTGTATCTCTCCCTTGGCACCGGGATTGGCGGCGGGATCATTATCGGCGGTCGCCTGTATCACGGTGCGACCGGCGCCGCAGCAGAGCCGGGACACATGATCATCGATCCCCACGGTCCACCATGCTTGTGCGGCAGGCAGGGATGCCTTGAGGCCTTCGCCTCGGGTGGTGGCATCGAGCGGCTAGCTGCGGCACGGGTCGGCGCTGGTGCTGCCTCCAGTCTCCAGACGCTAGCGCAAGGAGGCAAAGGGGTCGCGATGCCGGATATCTGTGAGGCTGCTCGCGCCGGGGACGCCCTAGCCCGCGAGCTCATGGAAGACGCCTCGAGCTACCTCGGTTGGGGCATCGTCAACCTAGCCCACCTTCTGAACCCGGAGCTGATCGTGTTCGGAGGCGGACTGTTGGGAGTCCGAGACCTGCTTATCGACCCAGCGATCGCCGTCGCAAGAGAGCGGATGTTTCGCCAGCACCAGCAAGACCTGCGCTTCGCGACGGCCGCCTTGGAGGAGGACGCGGGAGCCTTGGGCGCGGCAGCCCTCGCGTCCGACCTCCTGACGGACCGGCTCAGTCAAGCGTTGTAGTAACTGCTGACGAGCCTCTCAGTTGGGCGGCGTAGCATCAAGGCCCAATGGTACGTCTCCACGCCCCTCACCTTGGCGCACACTGCGGCTGCATCCCGGCCCGTTACAGGCGGGTCGCGGCCATGGCGATCCTCTGCCTGGGCGCCATGCTGCTCCTTGAGGCATCCCTGGTTGCCGGGTCCCTAAGCTTCGTCCCTCCTTATCAGGAACCATCCCCGGATCGTGTGGCGAGCATCGTGCAACAGCATGCGGCCGAGTGGCAGCCGGTGGTGGACCCATTGGTGACGGTCGCCGGCGGCGTCCAAGTGAAGTCCAGCAACGTGTATGGGGTTCAGATCGACAACGTCCGCTACTACTACCGGTTCACCAAAACCTTCAGTTACGACCCGGTATCCCGCGGCGAGACGGATACCTACCGGCTGGTCACCGTCATTGAGCCGGGGAGCCCCTTCGAGGCCGAGATTTACCGCCTGGACTAAGGTCTGTTCAGCAGGCTACCCGTGGGCGGGCCGGCCCCTGGTATACTCACCGGTGCCATGTCCGTGACGGCTATTGACCTTCCCGCGATGGGTCGCTCTGCTCGCGCGGCCGCGCGTCAACTGGTCTTTGCCTCGGCGGATGCAAAGAATCAAGCCCTGGACGGGATCGCCCGCGGGCTGGTGGCCCGAGAGGCGGCGATCCTGGAAGCCAACGCCAGGGACTACACCGCCGCCCGTCAGGACGGCCTATCCGAAGCGATGCTGGACCGCCTACGGCTCAACCACGACCGCCTCGAGGCCATCGCCGGGGATGTCCGCTCCATCGCAGGACTGGCCGATCCCGTGGGCGAAGCCATGGACAGCCGGACCCTGGCCAACGGCCTGCAGGTAAGCCGGGTCCGGGTGCCCCTGGGCGTTGTCGGCAGTATCTATGAGAGCCGGCCCAACGTAGCGGTGGACATCGCGTCGCTCTGCCTGAAATCAGGGAACGCAGCGATCCTGCGAGGCGGCCGGGAGTCGATCTACTCCAGCGTAGAGCTGGTGCGAGGGATCCGGGACGCGTGCGCCGAGGCGGGTCTGCCGGAGGACACAGTCCAGCTTATCGACAGTCCGGACCGCGCGCTGGTGGGCGAGTTCCTCCGGATGCACCAGTACGTGGATCTCATGGTGCCCAGGGGCAGCGAGGCGCTCATCCGCTTTGTCCGGGACAATGCGACCATGCCGGTCGTTGCTGGAGGGATCGGGGTCTGCCACACCTACGTGGACGCCACCGCCGATCCGCAGAAGGCTCTCGATATCGTCTACAACGCGAAGTGCCGTCGCTATACCATCTGCAACGCGCTGGACACGGTCCTGGTACACCGAGACCTCGCGCCATCGTGGTTGCCGCGCATGGCTGATGCACTGGCCAAGGGAGGGGTCGAGCTGCGATGCGATCTGCGAGCGCTGAGCATCCTCGGTGCCCCCAGGCCTCCCGATGCGCCCTCGGTGTCAGGGGGACCATCATCGGCGTCGCGGGTAGTGCCCGCGGCTGAGGATGATTGGGGGAAGGAGTTTCTGGAGCTGATCGCGGCGGTGAAGGTAGTGGACTCCCTGGACGAGGCATTGGAGCACATCGAGCGGTACGGGTCCGGGCACTCGGAGGCTATCGTAACCCAAGACTACTCCAAGGCCCAGCGCTTCTTACGGGAGGTGGATGCCGCGGCGGTCTACGTGAATGCCAGCACCCAGTTCACGGACGGGGCGCAGTTTGGCCTCGGCGCCGAGGTCGGCATAAGCACGCAGAAGATGCATGCGCGGGGGCCGATGGGGCTGCGGGAGCTGACCTCCTATAAATGGGTTGTCCGGGGCGACGGCCACATCAGGGTACCCTGAGTCCCCCGAGCACGGACTGTCTTCGATCGCTCGCTGGATCTTCCAGCGTGGCCGTGACTGCCTCAAGCAACCGCCCGATGGCGTGAGTTACGTCCGACTCGCTGCCAACAGCCAGTACTCCCACCCCTTCCCCTGCTAACCGTGCGAAGATGGGGCTGTTCCGGTCACAGGCCACTGCCAGAACTGCAGCATCTAGCAGGAGCCGCCGTGCGACTACAGGTCCTTCAGCTTCATCGTAGATGATGAGCTCCACGCGGTAAGGCCGTCCTGCCAGCGCCGTCTGGTTCCATCCCCGCACGGTGTTGCGTGCAGCTTGCGCCCAGCGGGCACCCTCACCCTGCTTTGGACCAGAAAGAGGGGCCACCAGCCCGATCTTGACGGTCCGCAGGGTGTATTCGGGTGCGGTACAGGCGAGGAGCACAAGGCAAAGGAAAAGGCGGGGGGCAAGCCGGGCAAGCCCCCGCCCTAACCCCATATTTGACACAGGCTCTCTCGCCTGTGAGCCCAGGCCGGAGTGCCTGGGCCACCCTATGAGGCTACACCCTATGGCAGGCTACCCAATGCTCTTTACCCCCACCACCCAGGTTGC
>CAZPYZ010000021.1:0-16880 GCA_964590215.1 uncultured Dehalococcoidia bacterium
TCCTGCTGGAAGCGGCGAGGACTCACGGCGTCGAGCGGTACCTCCAGGTCAGCACCGACGAGGTGTACGGTGAAGTGCTGCAGGGCTCCTCACGGGAGTCCGATGCCCTGGCGCCACGTAACCCTTATTCGGCGAGCAAGGCAGCCGGGGACCTCATGGTCCTGGCTTACCACCATACCTACGGGCTGCCTGTCGTCATCACACGGGGAAGCAACACGTTCGGGCCGTACCAATACCCCGAGAAGGTGCTTCCCCTCTTCGTCACCAACGCATTGGACGACCTGCCGCTTCCCCTTTACGGCAACGGGCGCCAGGTGCGAGAGTGGACTCATGTGCAGGACCACTGCGCGGCCATCGACCTGGTACTAGAGCGAGGGATCCCCGGAGACATCTATAACGTGGGCAGCGGCGAACGCCGGGAGAACATCGAGGTCACGCATAGAGTTCTAGGATTGCTGGAGAAGCCAGCGAGCCTGATCCAGCAGGTTACGGACCGGCCGGGGCATGATCCCCGTTACGCCCTGGACTCCTCCAGGGTCCGAGCCCTCGGCTGGCGTCCCGAGCGCTTATTCGAGGAGGCCCTGGAGGAAACCGTGCGCTGGTACCAGGATCGGGAGGATTGGTGGCGGCCGCTGAAAGTGGCACCGGACTACCTGGAGTACTATCAGCGGCAGTACGGGGCAAGGCTGGCCGGCGGTGGCCAGGTGCTAGACTTAGCGCAGGACAAGAAAGTGGTGAGACAAAGACCGCCTCGCATCAGGACCAAGGAGCAACTTGAGGCCGCCCTTGCCCGGCAGCGCGCCCTCTGGCCGCCGACTCAGGATCCGAAGAAGCTCGCAGCCGAGCAGGGGGTGAAACCCATCGACTGGGACACGCTCCCGCGCGACCCTGACTGGTCTGACGAGGAGCACGAGGAGTTCCTCGCCTGGCTGTACCGATCGCGACGTGACGGTCGGGACTACTGACGACTGCGTCGTCGATACCGACGTCCTGTCTTACGTGGTTCGTGAGGACACTCGCGCGGCCCTATTCGAACCTTACCTCAACGGCACGACTAGCTTCGTCTCCTTCATGACGCTCGCCGAACTGGACCTCTGGGTTCTGAGGCGGGCTTTGGGAGAGGCGCGGCAGCAACGTCTGATCCGTTTACTCGGCCGCTTCCGTGTGGTGTTCGCAGATCGGGCGCTTTGTCAGACCTGGGCGGAAGTCCGGGACCAGGCTCGCCGTAACGGCCGCCGCATCGAGACCGCCGATGCCTGGATCGCCGCGACGGCCCTCTCCCTCGGCGTCCCCCTCGTCACCAACAACCGCGACGACTTCGCTGGCGTCCCCGGGCTTACCCTGTTGCCCTAGTCGTCTGTCGACGCCAGGCCGCCGGGGTTGCGTAGGGGCGTGGTGCACACGTCCTGGGGATCCGTCAAACAGGGCGTGAAATCGTGAAATCCTATATCCCCAGCGCTTTCCGCTGCTCCCCTATCCCCGGCATGATCCAGGGTGGTCGCGCCGGAGCATCGTAGGTCAACCCGGACTGGTCCTTCTGGACCCCGCCCAAGGCCATCTTGAAGGGCTCGACGTACTCGATTCTGTCACCCCCCACCATGCGGAAGGGCTGGTCATGGCCGGGATAGATCAGGTCAGCGGTCTGCAAGATGCGCTGGATGCTCTTGGTCGCGTCCTCATCGCTCCAGAAGACCAGGGGGTTCTTCTTCGTCAGCGCGACGCTGGCGTAATGGAGCACATCCCCAGTCATCGCGCACCTGCCGCGGTCTGTCTCCGCCAGCACCGTTATGCTCCCGGGTGAGTGGCCCGGGGTGTGCAGGACCGTCACACCCGGCTCAATCTCGTAACCGTCCTCCACCTCAACGATGTTGGGGTGCTGCTCGAGCATAGCCCCCGTCCACTTCGGAGTTGCCCAGTCGTTCTTGTGGGGATTGCGCGCGTACTTGCGCTCCCAGGGGTGGGTGATCAGCGGGCAGTGCTCGAACAGGTCGAAGTTCTGGTTATGGTCCCAGTGCGCATGGCTCATCACCACGTTATCGATATCCCGAATGGTCAACCCCCGCTCCTTCAACGCGGGCTCCAGGTAGATCCGCCTGCCCACGTGGCCCACGTCCACCAAGGTCCGTTTCTGGCCCGTCACAAGGACGATGCTGCAGAAGCCGATGATCCCGACGTCACTTCGGAAGTTGTAGCCATGCAGGACGACGTCTACAGTAACCTTAGGCACAGCAGCACTCCTAACGTACAGGGGGTTGGGCAGTTGGTATTCTACTCCATCGGCCATTCCAATCACTCCCTGTCCCGTTTCCTCGAGCTGCTTAGACTGCACCGGATTGAGATCGTCGTTGACATCCGCTCGGTGCCGCATTCCCGTTACTCGCCCCACTTCGGGAAGGGGGCCCTCGAGCGGGCATTGGGCGATGAGGGTGTCCGCTACGTATACCTAGGACAGGAGTTGGGGGGACGGCCAGCAGACCGGGTCTGTTACGACGACGGCGGACATGTTCTGTACGGCCGGATCGCCCGATCTCCGGGTTTCCTGGAGGGCCTCCAACGATTACTGACGTTGGCCTCCGAGGGCCGCACTGCGTTGATGTGCTCGGAGGAGGACCCATCCGCCTGCCACAGGCACTTACTCGTGGAGAGGGTGCTGGAACAACAGGGGGTTACGATGCTTCACATCAGAAAGGATGGTCGTGCCGACGAGGTTGGCCTGTCTGTCGGGGGCCAGCTCCCACTGCTCCAAGACGAGGCAGCATGGCACTCGCCCCGGCCTGTGTCCCGTCCTCAGCCGAAGGGCAGCACCCGTACGTAGGTATCTAGCCGTGCCAAGGCAGAAGGCTCTGCAACAACCCTGGCTTCAGCCGGCGGTCCCCCTTCGTGGCCTTCCGGCCGCCAGTTGAAGAGCAAGCCCCAACAACACCACGGCGGCCATAGACAAATAGAGGAGCGTGTAGTTGCCTGTCAGATCTGCCAGCCCGGCCGCAGCGACGGGACCCGCGGCCGCCCATCCGCTGGCCGAGACTTCCTGGTCCGGCGGCTCAGGGACCTTCCAAAAGTTGCCCCAAACCATGCCGGATAGGCTGGTAAGCGCCCGTCCAAGCATAGCAAGGCATCAGATTGAACGCGTAAGGCGGGGGAGACGTGGACCCGTCTTTTCCGGCCGCCCGACAGCGAGCTGCAGGATCAGGCCGGCCAGCACGACGCCGGCCATAGACAGATAGAGGAGCGTATAGTCCCCTGTCAGATCTACCAGCGCGGCCGCAGCGACGGGACCCGCGGCCCCGGCCAGCCCGCCCAGGAGATGCGCCACGCCGCTGATGGCCCCGACGGCGCGGCGCCCGAAGTACTCCGGCCAGACGAGGAGCTGCAGCACCAGGTTGGCCCCCATCGCGAGGCCGAGGAACCCGGAGGCGAGATACCCGGCGACCTCCCCGTGGGCGACAGCCAGCAGCAGCGCCGAGAGCGTCAGCAGGCCGCCCCATAACATCAGTGCTCGCTGCACACTGCCCAGCCGGGCCACCAGCGGGGTCCACAGCGCCACGCGGGAGACCACCTGGGCGAAGCCCATCAGGCTCAACGTCGCTGCGGCAGCGGTGTCCGTGAGTCCCTGGGCGCGGAAGGACGCCGGGAGGAAGAGGAAAACGGTGTGAGGCATGACGCCGATGAGGGCCATGGAGGCCGCGACGCCCCAGAAAGCCCGGCTGTGGATAGCTTCGTGCAGGGTCCATTCGTCAGTACGTGCGGGCGAGGGCGCCTGCCCCACATTTGGGGACTCACCGCCGTCAGGCTCGAGGCCCAGGTCCTCCGGCCTGCGCCGCACCAGCAAGACCACCGGCGGAAGCGCCAGCGCCCCAATTGCGGTGCCGAGCCCGAGCCAGGCCCACCGCCAGGAGAACGCAGTTCCTGCGATGGCGATGATGGGCGGGAGCACCAGGCTGGACGCCGGAGGCCCCATCGCCGCAACGCCCGAGGCCACCGCGCGCCGGCGCACAAACCAGTTGGCGATCATCCCCACAGGCGCTACGTTCATCATTGCGGCGCGGGCCGCGCCGCCCACCAACCCGAACGCGAGGTAGAACTGCCATGGTTCCTTGACGAACCCTGTTGCCGCGACGGTGATGGCCGTCAACGCCGCCCCAAGAGCCAGCACGAGACGGGCGCCCCGGGCGTCCACCACCCGGCCGATAGCCGGACCCACGACCGCCCCTGTCACGACTCCCAGGCTGGCCGCTCCTACGAGGCTGCTATAGGGCCACCCGAGCTGTTCCGCCATCACTGGAAGCAGCACGCTGAAGGCAGTCCCCACACCGCCGGACAGGAACAGGCTGAGGAACGCGACGCCGACTATCCACCACCCGTAGAAGGGCCTGCGGATGGCGCCTAGTCCTTCAAACACCCGATGAGTTGTTCGACCTCGGCCAGGGCGCCCGCGTCTTGCCGCTCGGTGTAGATCCCCTGCAGGTTCCGAAGCATCCTGACCAGGAATCCCCGCTTCGTCACCGTGGCCAGGTGTTCCCGACGCCATGGGATCCCGCCCCCTGTGACCTCGGCCAGGCGCTCGGCGCACTCCTCCACGGACAGGAGGATGCCACCAAAAAATGGATCGATGAACAGCTCCCGCACATCCCGGTGGCGTACCAGGAAATGTCCCGGCATCCCTACCCCGACCAGAGGTACGCCCAGCCGCCGACCCACTTCGATATACAACAGCGAAAGACTGATGGGGATGCCTAGCCGGCGCTCCAGGACGTCGTTCAGGTAGCTATTTCGCGGGTCGTAGTATTGGTCGCGGTTACCTTTGAAACCGACCTCGTCGAACAGGTACTGACTGAGCGTGTTAGAGCAGTAGAGGGGATCGTCTTCTTCGGTGAACAGCGATCGCCCGCCCGAGGCGAGGCTGTCCAGCAGGTTCAGCTGGGCGGCCACGTCCAGGCCAGGATAGCGGGTGGCCGCGATAAGGAAGGCCGCCAGGCCGAGGTCGATTCCGGCATCGGCGACGGACACGCATCGAGCAAAGGCTTCGATGGCATTCATGGGTTAGGGGTCAAGAACGCGGCGGCGGGCAGATCACCTCACGGCATCCACAGAGGGGCCCGGATGCCCTCCAGCAGGTGCTGCGATGTACGTCACAGACGTGGGGCATAGCCTCAGTGTAGTCTAATGCGTGGAGGGTTTCAGGTGGATGATGTTGTCGTAAAACTCGTCGCTGCGCCCGACGAGTTGGAGGCCGCGACCGCGGTGCGAAGGCGCGTGTTCGTCGAGGAACAGGGGGTACCGCTGGAAGAGGAGTATGACGAGTACGACGCAATTGCCATTCATGCTGCCGCCGTGTGCCAGGGACGCATCATCGGCACCGGGCGGCTGTTCCGCCATGAGTCCGGTGAGGGGCGCATCGGCCGCATGGCCGTCGACGTGGCCTGGCGGCGCCAGGGCGTGGGCGGTCGCCTGCTGGAAGCGCTCGAAGCAGAGGCGAGGCGCCTCAAGATGCCCCGGGTAGTACTGCACGCTCAGACATATGTCCATGAGTTTTACGCTCGTCACGGGTATGTCCCGTATGGTCCGCGTTTCATGGAAGCCGGTATCGAGCACGTCGCGATGAGGAAGGAACTGGTCTGAAGTGGCACGAACTCGGACCGGAAGAGCCGTGCGCCCGTGGTATCATCTCCCCAGCCTTCGCTGGAAGAGGAGGAGGCGCGATTAATACGGGGTTTACGGATACCCCGCGGCGAGGCGACGGCGTGCCGGAGCCGTTGCGCGTTGTCATCCTGGCCAGCGGTGCAGCCGAGGCGGAGCAGTTGGTCGCGAGCCTTCGGCAACGCGGCTTCGAGGTCTCCAGCCTTCGGATCGAGAGCGAGCCTGAGTTCCTCGCGTATCTCAGCCCCACGGTGGACCTGGTCCTAGCCGACCACCACTTCTCGGGGTTCAATCTCCTCGACGCCCTTGGCCATATCCGCGAGCAGAACCTCGACATTCCCCTCATCGTCGTCGCCGACGGGACGGACGACGAAGCGGCCGTCGAGTTCATACGCAGCGGTGCGGCCGATTTTCTCCACAAAGACCGCCTCAGTTGGTTAGGCGAATCGGTTCGCCGCGTGCTGGCAGAGCGAGAGGCTCGTCAGGAGCGCCGCCGCGCCGAAGATCTCCTCCGGGAGTCCGAAGGTCGGTACCGAGCCGTCTCCGAGCTCGTCTCCGATTACGCTTACGCATTCGCGGTCACACCGGACCGCCGCTTGGAATGCGAGTGGGTCACCGAGGCCTTTTCGTCCATCACAGGGCTTGATCCACAGGAGGCCGTTGCCCAGGACGGCTGGGCCTCCCTGGTGCATCCCGAGGACAGGCCACTGTACCAGACCCGCATCGCGATCCTCCTTGAGGGCCGTGCCGACGTGAGCGAGTACCGCATCATTACTCGGGCAGGCGAGACGCGCGTCCTGCGGGACCACGCGCGCCCGGAACAAGATGCCAGCGGCCGCGTCCTCCGGATTTTCGGCGCGGCCCAAGACGTAACCGAACGCAAGCGGGCTGAAGAGGCTTTGCAGCACCTGGCCCTCTACGATGCGCTGACCGATCTGCCCAATCGCACCCTCCTCAACGACCGCCTGCGCCAGGCCATCCTGACCGCCCATCGAGAGCAGCGGCCCATGGCCCTCCTCCTCATCGATCTCGACCACTTCAAGGAGGTCAACGACAGCCTGGGGCACAGCATGGGGGACCACCTGTTACAACAGGTCGGCGGACGCTTCCGGCTCTCCTTACGTGCCTCTGACACCGTGGGGCGCCTGGGAGGCGATGAGTTCGCGGTGGTCCTGCCGGGAGCAGATGGGGCAGTCGCGGCCATCGTATCGGCTAAGCTTCTCTCCTCCCTCGAGGAGGCCTTCATCCTCGAAGATCAGCAGTGGACCATGTCCGCGAGCATCGGCATCGCGCTCTACCCGCAGCACGGTGAAGATGAAGAAACGCTGCTGCGTCATGCCGATGTTGCCATGTATGCCGCGAAGGGACGCCGCAACAGCTTTGCCCTGTACGAAGACGCGCAGGACCAGCATAACCAGACACGCCTGGCGCTGGTCAGCGACCTGAAAACCGCGCTAGAACAGGACCGGCTGGTCCTCCACTACCAGCCCCGGGTGCGACTTGCTACGGGTCAAATGGCAGGCGTGGAGGCCGTCGTTCGCTGGGATCATCCACAACTGGGATTGCTGCTCCCTGCGCAGTTCATGCCGGTGGCGGAACAGTCAGGCCTGGTCAGGTCCCTGCACCTGTGGGCCATCGGCTCTGCCCTGGCCCAATGTCAGCGCTGGCAAGCTGTGGGCCTGGCCCTGGGCGTCTCGGTGGAGCTGCCGGCGGCTAACCTGCAGGACCCAGAGCTGCCGGACGCGGTGCGGCGCCTGCTCGAGCAATATCAGGTCCCTGCGGCCAGCCTGACTCTGGCCATCGCCGAAGCCGTCCTGATGGCGGATCAAGAGCGGCATCTGGAGGCCCTGGGGCGCTTGGCCGCCCTCGAGGTGGGGATCGCACTGGCCGGCTTCGGGAAAGGGGTTTCCTCGCTTTCCTATTTGAGGCGCCTCCCGGTGCACCAGATCAAGCTCGACCGCTCCCTCATCGCCGACATGACTCGGGACGAGAAGGCCCTGGGGGTGGTGCGCTCCCTCGTCGGGCTCGGACACAATCTGGGTCTAAGGGTAGTCGCCGAGGGAATCGAGGACCGCGCCACCTGGGAACTTCTCGTAACCATGGGCTGCGACGAGGGCACCGGCAGCTTGCTGGCGCCACCGGTACCCGCAGGCGACCTGCTCAGGCACCTGGCCGGCCTCTCCTGGACAGCCCGCGAGTAACGGCCGGAAAGTGGGGGAACTGCTGCTGGCTCAGGTTTTCGGCCCGCTGGAATGCCTACCCCACCGGCTTTCCAGCCGCACTGCTAGGCAGCCCGAACATCGACCCTACCAACGCGCCCAGCGAGCCCCCCAATAGGGCGAGGCCGAGCGCCGACAACTGGGGCGGACCTGCGAGCGCGGGAAGGTCCGGCCGGATGAAGGCGCCCGAGAATGCGCCGATGACCAAGCCCAGGATCAGCCCACCGAGGACACCCTTCGCTGCCGCACCCTCCGCGTCCGCCATCTGGCGGTAATGCTCCTCGGTATAGGTCTCGCTCACTGCCGGGAGGGTATCCCCCCAGGGTCCGTACATGGCGCCGAGAACCGCTCCATAGACCACGTGTAAGACCAGGTTTCCCAGGAATGGCAACGGCCCCGCCCCCAGGCCAACGCCCATAAAGCCGCCCCCCACCAGGGGAAAGAAGATCACGACGGAGAAGATCCACGGCACGATGGCAAAGACCGCACCGCGGGCCCAATGAGGTCCCCACATCCGCGGCTCCACCAAGTAAGCGTAGATAGCCGCGAAGATGAGGCCCAAAGTCACGTGCATCCCCACCGCGAAGTAGAGAGAGCTCTGGGCTACGTTCGTTAGCGGGTTGTTGGCCAGGTTGAACAGCCAGCGGCCCATGGTCGCCCTGCTGGCCGTATCAGGATTGCCCCCTCCCATCGCGCTTCCGAGGCTTAGTGCGATAGCGTACGCAAGGACGAAGGTCAGCAGCATCGCCATACTGGCGATGAAACCCGACAGAATCGCCTGGGAAAGCCAACCGACCTTGGGCCTGCCCTCCAGGCGGATCCCAACGGGACCCGCGTTGGCCCGCGCGGCCTCCATATCGCGCTCGTGGCGGTGACGAACCGCCTCCTCGGTCCGCAGGAAGCCGAGGCTCAGGATAACCGCAAGGAGCACCCCCACTGCTACGGCCAATCCGAAGATGGAGCCAAGCAGGACCAGGATCGGTATCACGAAGACGGCCAGAGCCACGCCCGCGGCCAAGCCCAAGCCTCTGAGGCTCGTGTATCGTGCTTCTCTCATAGCGAGGCCCTCCTGTAATTTACCGTAATAATTTGACCGTATGGTACTCCAGCCGCAAACAAAAAGGCCACCACCCTCACCCCCCGGGACGAGTCCGGAGGGTGAGGGTGGCGGCCCTCAGCTCTTGCCGGCTACTCCAGCCCTTCGGTACCCTTGGCGAAAACCTCCTCAACAGAGAGCTTCTTGGGCAGGATGTGCTGTTGGTGGGCAAAGTCGATGATCGCTTCCATTGCCTTGCGGTTCTTGGCGATGCCGTAAGGCATGGGGTCATCACCCACGAGACTGCGGCGCTGGGAAAGGGCAGCCTCCTCTCCCTCCAGTTGGACGCCGGAATTGAGGGCCTTCAGCAGGCCACCCTTCGCCTCCTTGAAGGCGTTGAAGAGCCGCGGGGCCAGGGTCGGGTCTGCCTGAAGCAGGGAGTCCTTGACCACGACTGTGTGGTTGATGGGATAGATCCCGGTTTTCTTGTACCAGGCTGCTTCGGCATCCCGGGCATTGTCGATGAGGGGTTTGACGTCGGGGGAGTCGGGCCGCCCCACGCCGATGCCGGCCGCCAACTCGCCCTTGACCACCATCTCGGCCAGGTTGGCGCCCGCCTGGTAGACGACGTTCTTGGGGTAGTCAGCGTGGTATTCGTTCACATGCTCCTCGTCGGCCAGGACCCAGGTGATTTTGTCCAGGTCCACCCCGTACTCGCTGGCGAGGATCCCCCGAGCCCACACGCCGGTGGTCACGGTATAGGCCCGCACCCCAACCTTCTTCCCCTCCAGATCCTTCGGGCTTTGCACACCGGACTTAGTGTTGTAGACGATGGGAGAGTGGTGAAACTGCCGGACCACGAAGACCGGCAGCGCCGTGAAGGGTTTGTTATAGGCACGCGCCGTCAGGTAGGTAGTGATAGCCATCTCGGAGACGTCGAACTCAAGTTGCCGGCACATCCGGCGAAACGCGTTGATGATGGGGGTAACCTCGACGTGGTCGAGGGTGATGCCGGGGACGGTGACGGACCCGTCTTTGAGGCCTTTGGTGTGGGCGTAGGTGCCAATGGCGGTCTTGAGAGTGGTCGTACGAGTCGCGGTGGTCACAGGCTCCTCCTGGTTCAATAGGGGTAGCGGTATTGTATCCCACGGGTCAAGGTGCCGGGAAACCCAGCGCACCCTCAGCGTTGTGAATGCCCCGACCCTCACCCTCACCCTAACCCTCTCCCTCAAGGGAGAGGGGAGAGGAAGGGCCTCAAGGCAGGGGGGAGAGGAGTGCTCTGAAGCGATCGGGGAGATCGATTTTGCCCTGGGCGATCTCCTCCACCCGCTCCTCTGACAGGGGGTGACCGAACTGCTCATTGCGCATCAGAAGGCGCTGGCGGGAGATGGTTTCGATGAGCCGCCGGGCGATTGCCCAATCGTCATCGGTCTTGGCGACGGCCACCAGTTCCTCGACACCGTGTCTGGCGTGGTCGATCTCGTCGTCATAGACGCTGCGGCAGGCGGCAGCGATCTTCTCGCTGAGGGGGTCACCGCCGATGCGAGCGCCCTCGAAGAAGATGGACGCGCCCCCACCCTCGCAGAAGGACGACGCACAGCGGGCCAGCGCGCCGTACTGCTGCATCGCGTCGCCACGCACCGCTCGCAGCTGCTGCTCCTCTGGTAGGTCGTAGCCGGCGAGTTCTTCGGGGGTCAGGGCGCCCCCTGTGATCTCGTCGACGAGGTCTGCGAACAGCGCGTAGTGCCGGAACTCCTCCAGCATGAACTCTATAGTGCGCAGGTAGGCCCACCGATCGACACCTTGTTCCAGCTCCCGGTAGTCGTTGACCAGCTTCTCCGCGTGGCGGATGATGATACCTCCCGCACGCGGCTGCAGCTCCTTGCAGGCCTGCAGCCGAAGCCACTGGAGGTGCTCTTCCGGCTTGTGGGGACGGGAGAAGAAGGTGCGGGCGACCTCTGCCTCACCGGACCACCAGCGAGAGGCGAACTTCAAGAGGTCGAGGCCTTTCTTACGAGGTTCGGGGGCGTTCATAGGTTGCTCCTACGTGAAACCACAGATTTCACAGATTACACCGATTGTTTACGCGGCCCTCACCCCTTCGCCAGGCTCAGGACAGCGCCTGACCCTCTCTCAGAGGGAGAGAGGACTTTATGTGTCCAGCACTTCCTTGGGGAATAGCTCAGTTGGGTCTACCTGCCGCTTGGTGATGCCCTGCTCATACAAGTATTGAGTGAGGGCGTCCACGGTGATTTTGCTGCCTTTGAAGCCATAAGGGTAGGGATGTTCATCTCCGAAGACGTCTCTCATCTCCTCCAGGTCGTTGGCGAGCCAGGGGAGGGAGAGAATGCGCACCCACTGGAGCGCCTTCCACCCGGCATCACGCGCCTCGGTGAACGCGTCCAGGAGAGCGCTGGCGACCCAGGGGTGCTCCTGGTAGAGGTCTCGCCGTATGACGACGATGTGAGAAGCGGGGAACAGGCGCGCCTTCCGATAGTAGGCCTTCTCCGCCTCGCGGTAATCCGGGAAGAGGCGTTGCACCCGGGCGTCACCCTTGAGGAACGCCTGCGGGGGATTCGGGCCGGCCACGGCATCGATCTCCCCCGCCAGGAGCATGCCGGTGATGCTCTTGTCCTGGGGGATGGTTGTCACCGAGATGTCGGGAGGCAGATCCATGGGGATGCGCTGCAGGTAGCCCGGCTGCTCGAAGCCGCCCTGGAACCACTGGGCATCTCTGGCGCTCACTCCGAACTCGTGGTGCATAAGGCCCCGGATCCACACCGCGGCCGTCATCTGGTAGTCGGGGAAGCCGATGCGTCTCCCCTTAAGGTCGTCAGGCTTGCCGATGCCGGCCTCGGATCGGATAAAGATGCGGCTGTGGAAGAAGTCCCGGGCGGTGAAGATGGGAAGGCCCAGGAGGCGGGTGTCGCCCCGGCTGTGCATCATGGTGAGGAAGGAGGTGGACATCTCGCTGGCGGGGAAGACGGCCTCCTTGATCTGCCGCTCGAAGAGGTCCCTGGGGGCAGGTTGGAAGGTGAGGTCGATGCCCTTGGGTTTGACGCTGCCACGGATGATCTCAAGGGAGCGGTCCCAGTACTCGTAGCCAGTGAACTCAAGCTGTAGGTTTGCCATACCCAGCCCCTCCCTACGGGGAACCACAGATTTCACAGATTTACACAGATGGGGTTAGTCGAGGACGACCTTCAGGGTTTCGGGGGCGAAGATCTCCTCGGGATCCACCCTGCGTTTCGACAACCCCTGCTCGTAGGAGTAGCGGGTGAGAGCCTCGAGGGGCTTAAGGTTCGCCTCGAAGCCGTCCTTGTAAGGATGGCCTTTGAAGATGGAGGTCACGCCGCTGATATAGCCGGGCATCCAGGGCAGCATGTTGGAGGACTGGTGACCCCGCAACTGATCCCAGCCGATCTGCTTGGCCTTCTGAAAGGCGTGCATCAGGTTGACGGCCATCCAGCGATGGCGCTGGTAGACGTCACGGCGCATGACGACCATGTGGGTCATGGGGAAGATGCCGGTGCGGGCATAGTAGTCCTTCTCCGCCCTCTCGGCGTCCGGGATCAGGGGCCGGACATCGGGGTTGTTGGCCAGAGAGCGGGGCAGCGACGGGCCGGTGATGGCGTCCAATTCCCCCTTCAAAAGCAGTTCCACGATGGGAGCTGTGGCGTTGGTGAGCTTTATGTGGGCGGGCCGGTCCCAAGGGACGCGTTCGTTGTAGGCGGCGTCCTCGCCGCCCTGGAACCAGTCGAGATCACCCGCCTGGACCCCATAGTCGTCCTTCAGGAATCCGCGGACCCAGACGGCGGAGGTCATGGGGTAGTCTGGCACGCCAACTCGTTTGCCTTTGATCTGCCCCGGCTCGTCGATGCCGGCGCCGGCACGGACGAAGGCGTGGGCGTGGCGGAAAGCGCGAGAGGTGAAAAGGGGCAGGCCGACCAGGGTATCGATGCCTTGGGCGATCAGCATGGTGAGGAAAGAGGCGGACATTTCGCCAGCCTCGAACTCGCCACGGATCATCCTGCCGAAGAGTGCGCCGGGATAATGGACGGCCCAATGCAGCTCGATGCCCTCCGGCTGAACGCGGCCTTCTATCAGGGGCAGGGTGCGGTCCCAGTAATCTGCGCCGGCGAAGACAAGGGGTACGCGGGATGCCATAGGTGGTTCCTTTAGGGAGGATTCGGCCCTCCGAGGATAGGTAGGGGGGTGGACGGTGTCAAGGCGGCGGCGACGGGACGGGCTTCGAGTTTCGGGTTTACTTTGGTTTCGGAGTGCTGGGTTGGGTAACGGAGTCGGGGGGCGCCACAGGCGCCCCGTCGCCGAGATGAACCAACACGATACCAGCGGTGAACCAGCGCCTTCGCGCTTGACCTGCTTCCCGTATTCCCCGACCATGGGGGAACCATCGCAATTTTCGAGGTTTCCCATGGCCGTCAACCCCAACAAGGTCTTCTACAACTACCAGGGCCGGATTCCGCCCCTGAAACTGGAGGACTCGCCGGCCGAGGCGCCTCCGCTGAAGCCTGGAACGACGCCAGCCCTCCCCAAGCTCATCACGGACACCACCCTGCGGGACGGTGCCCAGGACTCCCGCATCGCCAACTTCCCGCCTGCGGCCAAGGTCCGGTACTTCGACCTGTTGCACCGCCTCGATAACGGCACTGGCGTCATCGACAACCTGGAGGTCTTCATCTACCAGGAGCGGGATCTTTGGGCTCTGGAACAGCTCCTCGCACGCGGCTATGAGTACCCTCGGGTCACGACGTGGACACGCGCGGTGCCGAAGGACATCAAGGACCTCGTTGCCGCCTCCCGGGGCCGGCTCCAGGAGACAGGGATGCTGGCCTCATCCTCGGACCACCATATCTTCGACAAGCTCCGCTTCCACAGCAAGGAGGAGGCCATCGAAAAGTACCTCCAGCCCATCATGACCGCGATGGAGAACGGCATCCGCCCCAGGGTCCACCTGGAAGACACCACCCGCGCCGACATCCACGGCTGGGTGATCCCCTTCATGCAACGGGTCCTGAGAGAGACCGACGGCACCGCGCGCTTTCGAGTTTGCGACACCATCGGTATGGGATCGCCCGACCCCTATGCCGCCCTGCCCATGGGCATCCCCCGCCTCACCACCACCCTCATCGCCGAGACGGGCGCGGAGCTGGAGTTCCACGGCCACAACGACTTCGGCATGGCGACGGCAAACACTCTGGCTTTCTGGCGCTACGGCGGCACCAAGGCGAACACGGCCTTCGGGGGCCTCGGGGAGCGCTCCGGCAATACGTCGCTAGAGCAGGTACTGGCGAACTACATCCGCCTCTACGGAGACCCCGGGTTCGACCTCACGGCGCTGGCCGAGATCGCGGACCTCATCGACGCAGAGGTGCGGCCGCTTCCCAGCAACGCGCCCATCGTCGGTGAGGTCTTTGTGTCTCAGGCGGGGCTGCACCAGACGGGCCTGGAACGGCAGGGGGCGGCTGAAGGAGGTTACATCTACCTAGCCTATAGCCCCGCCACCGTGGGCCGGGAAGACACGGAGCTTCACCGGCTAGGCCACGTCTCGGGCATCGATGGCATCGTCTCCATCCTCAACCGGGAGTTCGAGAGACGCACCGGTCAATCCGGGAGTTATACCCCGGTCAGCAGGGCGGTGAAATACGTGTACGATCGGGTCCATGCCGCCTACGACGGGCAGTTCGACGAGGGAAAGGGGCAGTACGTGAACTACCGGACGACCTTCTTTACGGCCGACGAGGTCTACGAGATCGCGCAGGAGTACGAGCGAGACCATGGCCGAGGCTAGAAGCACGGCCGGAAAGCAGGTGACACTGGGGCTGCGCCCCAGACCCCAGGTTCACGCAGCGGTAGTTTGCCCCGCCTCCCTTGACTGACTGCGGCTTTCCGGCCGCACTCCGAGGAGCTCCCAAGCCCTTCGACCTCGCACGCCCGCGGCAAGGCGCAACTCTCAGGTCTCGAGGAGCCACAAGTCGAAGCAGCTATGCTCTACGCGTGGTGCCTGGGCCCGGGAGCGGCGCTGTTCAGATTGCCAGGGCGGGCACAGGGAGCAGGCAGGATGCCTTCGCTCTGGCGTGTGCTTCCCCACTCGACTCTTATGTCGGGTTGAAGGGGGCGGTGGGCGGGCTGTCGCCGATGCTCCACACCAGGATCTGGTCCCCTTCTACCTTGGCCTGAAAGCGGGTGAGGGCAGGGTAGGGACGCCGCGCGAACTTCTGCTCCCCGTCCACGTGGAAGGTGGCATCGTGGCACGGGCAGAGGAAATCGTCATCCCGCTCTCTCCATACCAGGGTGCAGGGGAGGTGGGAGCAGATGGCGGAGAGGGCAATAATCTCCTCTCCACGTCGTACCAGGTGCCCCTCGAGAGCGCCGGCCGTGAAGCGCAGCGTAGCGCGCTGGGGCAGATCGGACAGTCTTGCGATGGGGAACCAGCGACCGTTATCCCGGACCAAGGGCACGGTCGCGGCCGCCGGAGAGGAGCCAGGTGGGGGGGTGATCAGCCGCCCCGCGGCAAAGCCACCGCCAAGCCCGGCCGCGAGGCCCGCCAGCGCAGCGGCAATGAAACCACGCCGGTTGGTAGGAGTAGCCCGGCCTGCCTCACCAGCCACCCAAGTGCGAAGGCGCCGGATAAAGGCCGGGTCCGGCTCGGCCCCCTGGGGCCTAGCCTCGGCGGCGAGGGCAGCGGCCATTCTCAGGGCCGCGGCATCCTCCGTGGTTTGGAGCCGGAAGCGCGGCGGCCGCCGGCCGCGCTGGAGCGCGTCGACGAACCGGTGGACCTGCTGAAAAGGATCCTTCATAACGCTGCCGGAGTCCTCACCTCACCCTTACCCCTGCCGGACGGAGAGGGGAAACCTGCTCACAGCAGATGCTCACCCCGTTGGGCGGCCCTGCGCAGGGCACGCAATTGCAGTACTTTCACGTTGTTCTCTGTTACCCCCATCTCCGCGGCCGTTTCCTTGATGGAGAGGCCTTCGAGGAAGCGCAAAGTGAGCACCCGCTGATAGTGCTCCGGCAACTGAGCCAGGACCTGACGGAGGGTGTCCGCGGCGCTGGTGGACCCTCCCGCAGCCGCTTCGGCGGAACGCTCCGGCACGACCAGATGCAATGGTGTCTTCGGCTCCCGGTAATACTGACGCCAATGGTCGGCCAGGGAAGTCCTGGCCAGCTGGAATAGCCAGCTCTTGATGCTCGCCTCCGGCCTCGTGCCATCGAGGTGCCGGACCGCCTTGAGGAACACCTGGGAGGTCAGGTCCTGCGCATCCTCCTGGTTGCCCAACCGGCTATACAGAAACCGGTAGACGCCGAGGACGTGCTCCTCGTAGGCACGGACGATCGCTTCCGGCGCCGGTTCAGGGGCCGGGCCTTCAACCGGGTCAGAACTGTGGTAGGGCTCTCGATGGTCCATTGGGAAACTACGTTCGGGGGTTACGCCGGGCCTTCAGCTCGGCCTGGTTCCAAGGGGGGAGGAACACGGCGAAGCTCCTTACGAACTACGAATCGGACGCCATATTCCTCCTGGGAAAAGGTGAGGGTCTTATTGTCCACCAGTCCGGTGGGGAGGACTTGCGCGAGCAGCTCATCGAAATAGATCCGGGGTCCTCGGCTGTCGGCCACCGGTTTTTTCGGTATTACCGCCCAGACGGCCCCATCGGGCTTGATCTTCCAGCGCAGATCCTGGAAGACCCGAGCCAGGTCGGTGCCGGCGTCTGGCCAGAACAGCACGACATCGGGTTGGCCGTCTTGCGGCAACCCGACGTGGAGCGACACATCGGGTGGCAGGGCGGCTCTGAGGACAGGGGCGATGAAAGGCGGGGCATTCAACAAAGATACAAGGTGCCCCGACCTGATGCCGAGTTTTCGGCCAAAGTCAGCCAGCTCGAGGTTCACGTTGGTGGGGGGAACTAGCTACAAGCACGGCCGGAAAGCCGGTGACACTGGGGCTGCGCCCCAGACCCCAGGTTCAC